>DATJCV010000281.1:0-3980 GCA_035497775.1 Burkholderiaceae bacterium
AAAGCTATGGTGTGGTCTTATTGGATGGAGTTAAAGGAAGCGGCGATAAACCGTAGAACCGGCAAGGCTGGTCAGGGAATATTCATGATTGCCTTAAAGCCAATATGACAACTATAAAATTTCGTATAAAAAATTTGTGCGATAAATTTTATTATTAATTATTTTTCTCGAAATTTAGAATATATTTTTTCGCTTGCATAATGGCGGAGCAAAAGCTTCCAAGTTCCTCTCACATTACTTTCTACTAGCTACCTCGCAGCTTTCGCGGCGCTTATATCGAAGCGCTCTTGTAAGTTTTCTTGACTATCCAGTAGTACCGGGTGCGTAAATTTTCATATTATGTTTGTTACCGGTTTGCAGCCGAAGCCATTCATGTCGCCGCATTGCGAGAGGCAAATGGAGCGGGTGGGACGAAGACTAAAAAGTCTGACATGTATTTCATCACGCGAACGAAGCTTGCAATGTTTCGTTTTCGACAAATCCTAAATGCGTATAGCGAGGTAGATACCAAGGTGGCTACCGTATGGGTCCGGGATGATGGGAGGCTATGGCCTCAGCAACATTCCTGATCTCATCAGCGAGCAGCGCGCGAAGCTTGTGCAATTCGAGAAAGAATTCCGTAGCAAGCAATGGGATTTGATGGGCAAGATGCATGAGTAGCGCATGCCACCCGGCCAGCTTGACGAGCAAGCCGCGCGCAAGACTTATGCCGTGATGGCGGATCTGCGCCAACAGATGTTCGAGAATTGGTCGGAAGAGCGCAATTGCATCGATGGCGTGCTCACGGCGCAACAGCGCGAGCCACTGCGGCGTGGCTGGGTCAATCGGTAATTGCAGAGTCAAATCCGCGACCATATGGTGTCGCCCGCCACTGATACGTGACGCGCACAGGTTGCGTCCCGACAATTCCCTTCGCAGCGCCGGTTTGGGCTATTGAAACAATCCCGTTGGCAACCGCCCGCTCCCTATCAAATCACTTCCCGTCAAATGCCGGCCCCACGCCGCGCAAGCCAGTTCGTGAATTGTTCGCGTGGGCTATAATTCGAGCACTAAAAATTGACAGCAAGCAAATGACAAACAGACTAATCCCGGCCTACTCATCGTCAAGGAAGGGCTGCGGTTCAGCAATTGAGCGGACTTGAGAATGGTTGTGTGCCATGCCTGGCTGCTTCGATTCCTGCTTCCCGCAGATGTTTCAAACCAATGAAATACAATATTTCAGAGTTGATTGACGTGCCGGAATTGCAACGGGTAATGGAAGCCCTATATCAGGCCACGAGTATCAATCATGCGTTGCTGGATCTGCAGGGAAACGTTCTGACAGCCGCCGGCTGGGACAAAACCTGCGTTGAATTCCATCGCGCTCACCCCGAATCGTGCAAGAACTGCGAAACCAGCGATCGCTATATTTTCAGCCATCTGGCAGGCCAGAATTACGTTGGCTATGAATGTCTGAACGGCTTGTTCGACTATGCGACGCCAGTCACGGTCAATGGCGAACACGTCGCCACCATTTTCACCGGTCAAATGTTGCATGAGCCTCCAGACATCGAGCGTTTTCGGCAGCAGGCACGGCGCTTCGGCTACGACGAAACCACCTATCTGGAGTCGGTTGCCCAAGTGGCGGTCGTTCCGCGCGAGCGCATGGCCGCCATCATGGAATTCCTAGCGAGGCTGGCACAACTGCTGGGGCGAAATGGCGCGGCGCGGCTGGAGTACGTCGCCAGGATCGAACAGGAACGGCGGCGCGTCGCGTGCGAGATGCATGACGAACTCGGGCAATTGCTGACGGCGCAGGCGATGCAAGTGGCGCTGCTCGATTTGCGCTTCGGCGACGGCAATTCCGAGTTGCGCGAAAAAACCCGGGATATGGCGGCGCTGGTGGAAAAAACCATCCATGCGGTGCGCCATCTGGCGACCAGCCTGCGTCCCGCGGCGCTGGATCATGGCTTGCTGGCAGCCCTCGAATGGCTGGTCGCCGATTTCAATCGCCGCGGATCGGCCCGATGCCGGCTTGACGCGCCGGGCGGCGACGTCGACCTGAATGACGCCAGCGCCACCGCACTGTTTCGCATTGCCCAGGAAGCGCTGACCAATGTACGGCGCCATGCCGGTGCCGGCGAGGTGCTGATTTCCCTGGAGCGCAGCGAGTCGCTGCTGCGCTTGGCGGTGCAGGATGACGGCTGCGGTTTCGATGTCTCAAGCATGGACAATGGCGCCGGCTTTGGCTTGTATGGCATGCGCGCGCGCGCGCGCGAGGCGGGCGATACGCTTCGGATTGACAGCAGCCCTGGCAACGGCACCCGCATTACCGTGGAGATGCTGCTTGTGGCGAAGACGGAGCCGCCATGATCCGCATCCTGATTGCCGATGATCACGCCCTGATTCGCAGCGGCCTGGCGCAGATCATCGCCACCGCCGACGACATGATGGTGGCGGCCGAGGCCGCGAGCGGCGCTGAAGTGCTGGAGTTGACGCGAAACGGCAATCACCGTTTCGATATCCTGCTGCTGGACATCAGCATGCCGGGCGCCAACGGCTCCGAACTGATCAAACTCCTGCGCGAGGAATCCCCGCAACTGCCGATCCTGATTCTGTCGATGCATAACGAAGGGCAGATCGTGCGCCGCACACTGGCGGCTGGCGCCGGCGGCTATATCAGCAAGTCGAGCGACATGCGCATGCTGATGGATGCGATTCGCAAGGTCGCTGGCGGCGGCCGTTTCATCGACCCGGCCCTGGTGGATGTTGCGCTATTCGACAGCGCGGCACACAGGCCATCGCCGCAAGAGCTGCTGACCAAACGGGAGCTGCTGATATTGCGCTTGATCGTCGCTGGGCAGCCGATAAGCGCGATTGCACTGCAACTGCATCTGAGCCCCAAAACCGTCAGCACGCACAAGATGCGGTTGATGAAAAAACTGCGCATCGACAACAATGCCGAACTGGTGTTGTTTGCCGCGCGCCATCAATTGGCAGAGGCCGGCGCAGCTTCTGTCCCTTCCTTCCCTGCTCACATGCCTGCCAAGTAAGGATTTCCTGCTTTTTTACTAAGGATATCCGGATTTCAATTGCAGGCGATGCTGACTACTCGGCCACTATTGAATGCCCGATACTTGCTTAATTGATTTTTATCAAGGTCACTTCTCGCTTCGCATTGGTAGCGTCGGAAGGGGGAAGCGATCATCCAATCGCGGAGTTGCAATGGTCAAGGCAAGCATGAAAGTCGGTACACGTCTGAGTCTCGGTTTCGGTCTGGTGTTGCTGTCGATGGTGGTGCTGATTACGGTCGGCCTGCTGCGCTTCAATGAAGTGGGCGCGCTAAGCGAGCGCATTATCGGCAAGGACTGGGTCAAGGCGGAGGCGGTCAATACCATCGACAGGATTACGCGTGCCAACGCCCGTAACACACTGGAATTGTTCCTGGTGTCCGACAAGGCACGGGCAACCGAAATCTACCAGCGGATCGAAGCCAACAAGAAGGCCGGCGACCAAGCCTTTGAGACACTCGAAAAACTGCTCTACGTACCCGAGGCCAAAACATTGCTGGCCGACATCAAGGAAAAGCGTGGCAAATATGTCGCCTCCTTTAAGCGGGTAAGCGCCTTGCTGGAAGAGGATAAGCGCGATGAGGCGACTACCTTGATGAATATGGAAACCTTGCCGGCGCTGGATGCCTTGCAGAAACCAATCAGCACCCTGCTGGAGTTGCAGGACAAGCTGGTCACCGCCGGCGGGGTCGAGATTAGGCAGAATATTGATTCCGCCGGCATCCTGATGCTGGCGCTAGGCGGCTTGGCGCTGGGAATCGGCCTGTTGGCCGGGTTTTTGATTACGCGCCGATTACTGGCTCAGTTGGGCGGCGAACCGGATTATGCGATGGCGATTACTCGGCAGATCGCCGCCGGTGATCTGTCCGACGTGATTCATACCAGGGACGGCGACCAGGACAGCCTGCTGTTCGCGATGAAGACCATGCA
>DATJCV010000282.1:0-10880 GCA_035497775.1 Burkholderiaceae bacterium
GATCCTGGCCAATGGCCGGATGGTGCACGACATGTACCTGGCCGAAGCCAAGAAGCCGTCGGAATCGAAGGGCGAATGGGACATCATCAGCATCAAGCAAACCATCCCCGGCGCCCAGGCGTATCAGAAACTGAGCGACAGTAGCTGCACGCTGAAATAAGCAGGAGAACGGGGCGGGTGGCCGGAGCAGGGCGCCGCCGCCCCGGATTATATGGAGTATGACATCATCTGAAAGTATATACGCGCGGAAATCAACGCCATGCTTGGGAGTATGAGGGAGGCTGGTAAGTCGCGAGGAGAGCTTGCTTGCTGCGACGTGCTGGATGTCGGATCATCAACATTTTATGGCGACCGCCATGTCACCTGATATTGAGAATCATATGGATGCACCGGGTGTGCTTCTGATTTTGAATGACGTCCTGGACGGCGCCGAAATCGAATTCAATCGCTGGTACCAGCAGCAGCATCTTTCGGAGCGCCTGGGGATTGCCGGTTTCAAAAGCGGCCGGCGCTATCAGGCCCTGGGCGCGCAGCCGGCCTACATGGCGATCTATGAGTGCGAGTCGATCGAAGTGCTGTCGTCGCTGCCGTACCGGGAACGGCTTGCCAACCCCACCGACTGGACAAAAACCATGATGCCGAACTTCCGCAACATGCTGCGTTCGGCATGCCGGGAAACCTGGTCGATTGGCGATGGTATGGGCGGCAGTGCAATCGTGGTCCAGTGCAAGCCGATCCCGGGGCGGGAAAACGATGCCCGGCGCTTCATCAAGGAACACCTCGGGCCGGACATGATGCAGGCGGATTGCCTGGTGCGCATGTCGTTGTGGGAGGCCGATGCCGCCGCCACCGGCGGCTCAACCGCGGAAATGGCGCTGCGCGGCGGCAAGGACAGCTATGCCGACTGGGTGCTGTTCATGGAAAGCTACGACCTGGCGCGCATGGCATTGGCGCTGCATACCCGGATTCTGGCGTCCGAAGGCGCGAAGACCGGCTTACTGATCGGGGCATGGACGCGCTATCAATTGATCTGCAACCGCACCGCCGCCAGCCGGCGCGGCTGAGACGCGCCGGCGGCGCCGCTCAATCGGCCGGCAGCTTCTTGTAGAGATACGCTCGCGAAATTCCCAGTTCCTCCGCGACCTTTTTCTTGTTGCCGCGGTGTTTCAGCATCGCGGCGCGGATCATTGCCGCTTCCATTTCGTCGACGGCATCGCGGATTTTTCCGGCCGGTACGGAAACTGGCGGCCTGGCTTCCTGGCTGTACTCCTCGGCGGCCGGGTTGTGCACTGAACCGGCGCTCGGCAACGGCCGGAAGTCCTTGATGGTGATCTCCGGGCCTTCGCAGAAGATTGCGGCCTTTTCCACTTCATGCAGCAACTGGCGCACGTTGCCGGGCCACGGCAGTTCGCGCAGATAATCATAGACGCGCGGATCGACCCGGTTGACGGAGGTGCGCTGGCGGGAGGCAAATGCCTTCAAAAAGCTTTCCACCAATTCAGGAATGTCTTCCAGGCGCTCGCGCAAGCTCGGCATGCGGATGGTGACGCCGCTGATGCGGTAGTACAGGTCGAGACGAAACGCGCCGGTACCGATCATCTCCTGGAAGTTCCGGTTGCTGGCGCAAATCAGGCGGAAATCCGAATGGCGCGCGCGGTCGCCGCCCACCCGTTCGAACATGCCATCCTGCAGGACGCGCAGCAACTTGACCTGAATCTCGGGCGGCATGTCGCCTATCTCGTCGAAAAAAAGCGAGCTCCGGTCCGCCAGCTCGAACTTGCCTTTGCGCCCCTTTTTTTCGGCGCCGGTGAATGCCCCTGCTTCGTAGCCGAACAGTTCGCTTTCCACCAGTCCGCTCGGCAGCGCCGCCGCGTTCACGAACACCATCGGGTTTTCATTCCGCGGGCTGAGGGCATGCATGGCGTGCGCAGCCAGCTCCTTGCCGGTGCCGCTCTCGCCGACGATCAACACCGGCACGTGGAGCGGTGCCACCTTGACGATATCCTCCTTCAACTGCCGGATAGCCTCGCTCGTGCCGACCATTTGTTCCAGGCCGTATGAGCGGCGCTTCAAGCCGGACAGTTCGCGCCGATAGAACTCGACTTCGGAGCGCAGTTTGGTGACTTCGTTGCTGAGTTCGTGGACCGTTTCGGGCCCCTTGAACATGACGCGGCCGATCGCCCCCAGTATTTTGCCATTTTCGATAATCGGCACGCGCGCCACGACGCGCGTCACGCCGCCCATTTCCTGCAATTTGCCGATTTCCGCCTTGCCGGTGCGTACCACTTCGTGCAGCTTGGTGTTTTCGATCACCTCGGTCACGTGCTTGCCGATGCCTTCGCCGGGCTTGATGCCGAAGAAGGCGGCATGAACCGGCGGCACGAACTTGAGACGTGCCTGGTCGTCCACCACAACCATCGACTCATAGGGGCTATTGACGAAATAATTGAAAATCGCATGGGCGAAATCAACGCTGGTAACGAAGTCGAATAGCGTAGGCTCGCTGCTGGCGGAGTGAATGAAAAATACGACCGCATCGTCCGTTGCGCGCCAGATCGCCAGCAGGCGCAGCTCGCCCTCGAGCGCGACCAGGCCCGTCCCCTGCTGGCGTTTCCTGGCCAGACCCTGCAGCAGTTTTTTCTGAATATCGGGGTCGCAGGCAAAGCCGGTGGCGCACAATACCGTTCCCCGCGTGTCGCTGACCAATACGCCGAATGCGGCAGTCTCTCGGAGATTCATTTGTATTCCTTATGTACGGTTCAATTCCGTGTGTTGTCTTCAAAAAATACACTCGAACGAAGCGTGCCATTCTAATGCCTTGCCGACAAACGCGTCCGATAACCGCCAAGCGGGGGCGCGAATGCGCAAATTCAGATGGGTGGGGCACAGGATAGGCAATTCGATTGCTGCTTGAACCACCTTCGGCCAGACGTGGCATGGACGTTGCTTTGGTAAGGGGCACGATCCATTTACGAGTTGTTTTTGCCATGCTACCTGCTGACCAGTTGCCACCGCCAGCCCCCGGAAATCCGCTGACTCTCCTGGATGGAGTACGGGTACTCGACCTGACCACTTCAATTGCCGGCCCCTATGCGACCCTGCTGCTTGCCGACCTCGGCGCATCCGTTGTCAAAATCGAAAGACCGGGCCACGGTGACGACGCGCGCGCTTGGGGGCCGCCGTTTCTCGACGGCGAATCGCTGTGGTTCCTGAGTGTCAACCGCAACAAGCAAAGCATCGCTCTCGATTACTCGCGGCCGGACGGACTGGCGGCGTTGCATGCTCTGGTCGAAAAAGTCGACGTGATCGTCGTCAATCAGGTGGCGCGCAGCCAGCGGAAGCTTGGCATCGACTATGCGACGCTGAAGGCGATCAATCCGAGGCTGGTGCATGTGTCGATTACCGGTTTTGGCCTGGTCGGCCCAAATAGCGACCAGCCTTGTTATGATTTGATAGCCGAAGGCTATAGCGGAGTGATGGATCTGACCGGTGAAGCCGACGGCGATCCGCAAAAAGTGGGAACGCCGGCAGCCGATCTGCTGGCCGGAACGGATGCCGCGCTGGCCGCCATGGCGGCGCTGATCGGCCGCGGCCGGAGCGGGGAAGGGCAACAGGTCGACGTCTCGATGGTCGAAAGCATGACGCGGTTCATGACGCCGAGAATCGTCCCCTACCTCGGTTCGGGGCAATTGCCGCGCCGCTCCGGCGGCAAGGACAGCGTGATCGCAATCTACCAGACTTTCAATACCGCGGACGGCCCGATGACACTCGGGCTGGGCAACGATGGTATCTGGCAACGGTTTTGCGTGGCAATCGGGCGCGGCGACTTGGCAGCGGACGCACGCTTTGCCAACAATGTCGGCCGCCGCGAAGCGCGCGACGAACTGGTGCGCGAGATCCAGGCCGTCCTGCTGCAAAAGCCGCGCGATCACTGGCTTACCGTATTCTCGAACGCGCGCGTGCCGGCCGGGCCGATCAACCGCATCGACGAGATCGTCAAGGATAAGGCGGTGGGCGAACGCGGCCTGTTTTACTCGGTGCGGCGCGACGGCGCCGCGATTCCTCAGGTCGGACTCGGCATCCAGTTCAACGGCAACAACCGGACATTCCGGCACGCGCCTCCACGGCTGGGTGCGGATACCCGCGCCGTGTTGTCATCCTGGCTCGGATGGAGCGAGGAAAAAATCAGCGCGCTCGACGCCGCAGGCGTGTTGTAGAAACCATTTGTGCGACGCGCATTACATCACTCAAGGAGAAGATGGCATGACCCAGAAATTTGAAACGATCCTGTATGCGGAAGACGGCCCGGTCGGAACCATCACGCTGAACCGGCCAAACAACGGCAACATGTTCAACGTGCAGATGTGCCATGAAATTCGCGATTGCATCAACGAGATCCGCCGTGAAACGCGCACCCGCGTGATCGTCATCACAGGCGCCGGCGATCGCTTCTTCTGCATCGGTGGCGAAAAAACAGGGATGGAAGATTCCCTGCTGTACGCGGGCGTGCTGCCGGTGCTGGACATGTATGAAAGCATCGACCGCCTGCAAAAGCCGGTCATCGCATCGGTCAACGGCTTCGCGGTCGGCGGCGGCAATGTGCTGCAGGTGGTGTGCGACCTGACGATCGCCAAGGAAAGCGCGGTGTTCCGCCAGGTGGGCCCGATGATGGGCAGCTTCGACGCCGGTTACGGCACCTGGTACCTGGAAGACCTGGTCGGCAAGAAGAAGGCCAAGGAAATCTGGTACATGAATCCGAAGTTGAGCGCGGCCGAAGCGTTGTCGATCGGGCTGATCAACAAGGTGGTGCCGGACGATCAACTGGCGGCGGCTACGCGCGCGATGGCGCTGGAGATCGCCGACCGCGGCTCGTTCGCGCTGGCCTCGGTCAAGGCTGCGTTCAACGCCCGCCACGGCGGTGTCAGCGGCATGTCGCGCATGGCGCATGACTTGTTGCTGCGGCAAAACCTGGAAACCCAGGAATCCAAGGAGCTGTCGCAGTCGTTCGCCGAGAAGCGCAAGCCGGATGCCTCCAAGTTCGGCCACTAAGCGGATTCGCCGTCATGAACACCGTTCTCACACTTCAGGACCCACGGCAGGCGCAGACCTACTATACCGCCGGCGTCTGGCAGGAGCACACCCTGTATTCGCTACTGCGGCGGCATGCCGCGGCACGTCCGGACGCTTTCGCGCTGCGCGACAGCGTCCATCGGCTGACCTGGTCGCAGGTGCTCGAGTGGGTCGATGCCGTGGCCGCCGACCTCGAGCAGGCCGGGCTGCGCAAGGGGTCGCGGGTGTCGGTCTGGCTGCCGAACCGGGTCGAGGCGCTGCTGGTATTCCTGGCCTGTTCGCGCAACGGCTATATCTGTAACCCATCGCTGCACCAGAACTACACGGTGGCCGAAATCGTGCTGCTGCTCGAGCGCATCCAGTGTGAAGCGTTTTTCGGGCAGAGGGGCTATGGCGCCGATGCCAATCGGGACGGCGTAGCCGAGCAGATCGGCGCGGTCGGCTCGCTGCGGCGCAGCTACTGGCTGGATGCCGGACGGACTGCCGGGGAATGCCCGGCCGGCTTTCCGGCAGCCGATGGCAAACGGCCGGATTGCGCGCCCGATACCAATCCGGACAAGGTGGTCTATCTCGCATTCACTTCCGGCACCACCGGCATGCCGAAAGCGGTCATGCATAGCGACAACACGCTGCTGGCCAACGGCCGCGCGATGGTCAAGGATTGGGGGCACGATGCCAACACGGTTCTGCTGACGCTGAGCCCGATCAGCCACCACATTGGCACGGTGGCGCTGGAGCAGATGCTGGCGGCCGGATTCGAACTCGCAGTCAACGATTTGCCGGCGGGCTTGAAGCCGATCGACTGGATCCTGGAGACCGGCGCCACCTATGTGATGGGCGTGCCGACCCACGCGATGGATATTCTGGCCGAAATGCAACGACGTGGCCTGGACAAGCTGGGGCAAGTGAAGGTGTTTTACATGGCCGGGGCGGCGATTCCGCGCGAGACGGCGCAGGCATTCCTGAACCGCGGCATCCTGCCGCAAAACGTCTACGGCATGACCGAAAACGGCTCACACCAATACACTTTGCCGGACGACGATGCCGACACCATCGTCGGCACCTGCGGCCGCGCCTGCGATGCCTATGAAATAAAAATATGGAATCAGGACAACCCGGATATCGAGGCCGCGCCCGGCGAAATCGGCGAGATCGGCGGCCGCGGCGGCAGCCTGATGCTCGGTTATTTCAACAATCAGAGCGCTACCGAACAGTCGTTCAATGCGCACGGCTGGTTCCTCTCCGGCGACCTGGGCATGCTGGACGCCAAGGGCTGCCTGACCATCATGGGCCGCAAGAAAGATTTGATCATTCGCGGCGGCCATAACATCCATCCGTCCACCATCGAAGACCTGGCCGTCGCCCATCCGGCGGTGCTGAAGGCGGCGGCATTCCCGATTGCCGACGAACGCCTGGGCGAGAAGGTGTGCCTGGCGGTGATCGCCAGTCAGGGCGCGCCGGCGGCGGAGGCGATGCTGCAGCATCTGTTTGACGCCGGCCTGTCCAAGTTCGACATGCCCGAGTATTACATCGTCCTTGAGGAATTTCCACTGACTCCCAGCGGAAAAATTTTGAAGCGCGAGCTGGTCGAATGGGCGAAGCAGGGGCGCATCGATCCGGCGCCGGTACGTTGGGCCGGCGCCGCCAACCAACCATTGAAGCAGGTGAATTAATCATGCCGATAACTCTATCCTACCGTGAAGAATTTGCGGTCATCACCATCGACCGGCAAGAAGCGCTGAACGCGCTGAGCTTTTCCCTGATCAGCGAACTCGAAACCTGCCTCGATCAGGTCGCCAAATCGGATGCGCGCGCGCTGCTGATCACCGGCGCCGGGCCCAAGGCCTTTTGCGCTGGCGCCGACATCACTGAGCTGATGGGGCAGGCGCCCGAAGCGCACAAGCGCGGCGTCGAATTCGGCCAGCGTGTGTTTTCGATGGCGAGCGCGTTGCCGATGCCGTCGGTCGCGTTGATCAACGGCTTTGCCTTCGGCGGCGGCCTGGAACTCGCCTTGTCCTGCACTTTCAGGCTGGCCACGGCGAATGCCAAGGTGGGCCTGCCGGAAATCAAGCTGGGCCTGATTCCCGGTTATGGCGGCACCCAGCGCCTGGCGCGCCTGATCGGCGAGGCGCGCGCGATGGAGCTGATCCTGACCGGCCGTACCGTCAAGGCCGATGAGGCATTGCAACTGGGCCTGGTGAATCGTCTGGTCGAGGGCGATCCGCTCGAAGCCGGCATGGCCTACGCACGCGAATTCACCTGCCACAGCCTGGCTGCGTTGCGCTGCGCGCGGGGCGCGGTGCAGCGCTCGCTGCAGACCACGCTGGCCGAGGGCCTGAAGATCGAGGCCGACCTGTCCACCATCGCCTACCAGACGGCCGATGCGGTCGAAGGCATGACCGCCTTCCTGGAAAAGCGCAAACCCAACTTTACCGACCGGTGAGCTCATGAACACTACTACAGGAACCATCATCGTGACCGGTGCCAGCCGCGGGATCGGCGCCGCGATCGCGCTCTCGCTGGCGGAGCAGGGCTATACCGTGGCCTGCCTGTCGCGCAGAGGCGAACTGCCGGCGGTGCCGGACGCGTCCAGCGCCGCGCTCGCCCGCTGCCGGCCTTTCGCCGCCGACGTCACGCAAGGCGACAGCCTGCGCGCCGCGTTTGCCGCGGTCGCCCAATTGGGAGCACCGATCGTCGGGCTGGTCAACAATGCCGGGATTCACCTCGAGGGGCCGAGCGATACCTTCTCGCAGGGCGATTACGACGCCGTGTTCGCCACCAACGCGACTTCGGTGTTCGTCAGTTGCCAGCATATCTATCCGCACCTGGTGGCGGGCGGCGGCGGCCTGATCGTCAATATCGGCTCGTTTTTCGACAAGCTGGGCGTCAAGCGCAACCTCGCCTACTGCGCCTCGAAGGCGGCGGTCGGTGCGATGACGCGCTGCCTGGCGGTCGAGTGGGCCGGCAAGGGCATCCGCGTGATCGACGTGGCTCCGGGCTATATCACGACCGACCTGAACCGCGACGTGATGGAATCGGGGCCCTTGCGTGCCTACCTGGAAAAGCGCATTCCGGGCCGGGCGCCGGGCACCTCTGCCGATGTCGCCAAGCTGGTGAAAGGCTTGTTCACGATCGATTCGCCGTTCCTGTCCGGCGAAACCATTTACATCGACGGTGCGCAAGGCATCGCGCACTGACTTCAGTCTGAAATAAAGAGGCATCACCTTGAACATTTTTGAACGGCTCGACGCCGCGATCGAACTATCGGAAGACGAAACGCTGTTGCTGGACAGCGTGCGCTCGCTGGCGCGCGGCGAAATCGCGCAACGGGCGGAGCATTACGACAAAACCGCCGAATTCCCATGGGAAAACGTCAAGGCCATCAACAATCTCGGCCTGAACGCGATGTTCATTCCCGAACAATACGGTGGCGCCCAGCTGTCCTATACCGCCTACCTGGAATGCGTGCGCGAAATCGCCAAGGCCTGCGCTTCGACCGGGATCATCTGGGCCACCAATTTCCACGCGATCAAACCGGTGATCGACTTCGGCAGCGAGGAACAAAAGGCCCGGCTGTTGCCGCGGATTGCGGAAGGCGGGTTGGTGTCGCTGGCGATCACCGAGCCCGACGCCGGTTCCGACGCGACCGGCATGCGCACCCGTTTCACGCCGGACGGCAACGACATCATCGTCGATGGCGGCAAGACTTTCATCACCAACGGCGACGTCGCCGACCTGTATGTGCTGTTCGGCAAATGGAGCGAAATCGACGATCCGAAGAAGGCGATTTCGGTGCTGGTGCTGGAAAAGGGCACGCCCGGCCTGTCGGTGGTGCGCACCGAGGACAAGATGGGGCACCGCGCGTCGAGCACGGCCACCATTTCCTTCGACAACTGCCGTGTGCCGCGCGCCAATCTGCTGGGCGCGCCGGGCGAGGGCTTGAAGATCCTGTTCGCGTCGCTCAACAAGTCGCGCCCCAGCGTGGCCGCGCATGCGCTCGGGATCGCGCGCGCGGCGTTCGAAGACGGCGTCGCGTATATCAACGAGCGCAAGCAGTCCGGCCGCAAGATCATCGAGTTCCAGGGCGTGCAGTTCATGCTGGCCGACCTCGCCACCGACCTCGCGCTGTGCGAGGCTTGGCTGTGGCGCCTTGCCAAGCTGGTCGATGGCGGCGCCACCGATTTCAGCATCGAGGCCTCGCTGCTGAAGATGCGCGCCTCGGATCTGGCGATGCGCGTCACTACCGACGTGGTGCAGCTGTTCGGCGGCTATGGCTACTGCAAGGATTTCCGGGTCGAGCGGCTGATGCGCGACGCCAAGATCACGCAGATCTGGGAAGGGACCAATCAGGTCCACCGCCAGCTGATCGGCCGCAGTTTTTTGACTAAATGAGGAATGCTATGAGTGACATCAAGACCATCGGCGTCGCCGGCTGCGGCACCATGGGATCGGGCATTGCGATCGTCGCCGCCCGCGCTGGATTTCGCACGATCGTGTATGACACGCGGCAGGAAGCGCTGGACCGGGCCCGCACCCAGACCGAAGGCTTCTTCGCCAAGTCGGTGCAGCGCGGCAAGCTGAGCGCAGAGCAAGTCGAAGGCATCATGGGCAACCTGGTCGGCACCACCGATCTGGCCGACATGGCCGCGTGCGACCTGATCATCGACGCCGTGTTCGAAGACCTGCGGGTCAAGCACGAGCTGTTCGGCAAGCTGAACGAAATTTGCCCGTCGCACACGATATTCGCGTCGAATACGTCGACGCTGTCGATCACCGAAATCGCCGCCGGTTCGAACCGCGACGACCGTTTCGTCGGCATGCATTTCTGCCTGCCGGCGCAGTTGATGAAACTGGTGGAGATGTCGCCCGGCATCAACACTTCGGAAGAAACCTTCAAGAAGGCTTGGGCGGCCTGCGAGGCGATGGGCCAGCGTCCGGTGAAGACCAAGGACAACCCTGGCTTCATCCTGAATTACTTCCTGGTTCCGTACAACAACGACGCGATTCGGCTGGTGGAAGCCGGCGTCGCCGCGCCGGCCGACATCGACCTGGCGATCAAGCAGGGGCTGGGCTACCCGATGGGGCCGCTGGAACTGCTTGACCTGATCGGCCTCGACACCCAGTTACTGCTGTGCGAAGCGCTGTATGGCGTGACCAACGAGCCGCGCGCCGCCTGTCCGCCGCTGGTGAAGCGGATGATCGCCGCCGGCCATCTCGGCCGCAAATCGGGACGCGGGTTCTACACGTATCAAGGCAACACCATGTTTGGGGGCTGACAGATGAATTATTCGATTATCGATAGCGGCAACGGCCGTTCCTTTCCCGCCGCCCATCCGCTGCTGGATGGCCAATCGGCCGACGGCGAAGTCGTCATCGTGCTCGGCACCGCGCAAGCGGCGGCGCTGGCCGGCATCCCAAATCGCGACGCCAAGGCGGCGATCCTGGTCGAACTCGGCACCGAGTCGCTCGGCGTGCATACCGGCGAGAGCCGCGGCACCGAAGGCTCCAACGTACTCGGTTTCGCGCGCTTCCGGCTCGGTGACGGCGAGCCGTCCAACCTGATCGAACTGGTGCGCCAGCCGCAGACGCCGCAGTCCGTGCTCGACGCCGCCAGGCAGGTATTGGAAGGCGCCGGCTTCAAGGTGGCGGTCTGCTTCGACTTCCAGGGGCGCATCATCGACCGCCTGGTGCGGCCGTACTACAACGCCGCCTTGCGCCGCCTGGATGAAGGCCTGGCCAGCGCGGACGACATGGACTTGACCCTGCGCCTCGGTCTCGGCTATCCGGAAGGTCCGATCGCGCTGCTCGAA
>DATJCV010000283.1:0-11706 GCA_035497775.1 Burkholderiaceae bacterium
ATTGAACAGCGCGGTCTTGGCCAGTTTTTCGGACGCGACCGGGTTGCCGGAGACGATCATGTTCAAGGCCATTTCCAGGCCGAGAACGCGCGGCAGGCGCTGGGTGCCGCCAGCGCCCGGCAGGATGCCGAGCTTGACTTCAGGCAGCGCGATCTGCGCACCGGCGCTGGCGACCCGGTAGTTGCAGCCCAACGCCAGTTCCAGGCCACCGCCCATGCATACCGTATGAATCGCCGCGACTACTGGTTTCGACGAGTTTTCCACCACATTGATCACGGTATGCAGCGTCGGCTCCGCCAGCGCCTTGGGCGAATTGAATTCCTTGATATCGGCGCCGCCGGAAAAAGCCTTGCCGGCGCCGGTGATGACGATCGCCTTCACCGCCTGGTCGTTCAAGGCCTGCTGCACGCCCTGCACCAGCGCGCTGCGCGTAGCGTGGCCGAGACCGTTTACCGGCGGATTGTCGAGTGTGATCACGGCAACCGTGCCGTGAACCTGATATTCGGCTGTCATATCTCTTCCTTCTTCCAATGAAATAGCTGCGGGACTGGGTACTGTTTACCTGAATGGTTCGGTGCGGTTAACTATACCGCAGAAAAGAACGATCGTATTATTTTAGGAGGGAAAAGCCGGCAAAAATCGATGATCCCTGATTGCTTGTCTGGCATAGCGCCGCGCGCCCATTGCCAATGATCGCAAAGCAATATACTCCAGATATTGAGCATCGATTCCACACATAGAATGGCCTCTTTTTGAGCATACTCTTTACATGAAGAACTGAGGTTCAATTTACTGCAAAGGTGCTTGGCAGGTGCTGCTGGCTACACCTCGAGCCATTCTTTGCGGATATTGCCGTTCTGCTGGAGGTCCTCGGGACAACCGGAGAACACGATCGCGCCGTGCCCCATCACATAGATGCGCTGCGAAATGTGCAAGGCAATCGCCAGCTTCTGTTCCACCAGTAAAACCGAAATGCCGCGATTCTTCAATTCATTCAGGTATTCCGCCACCAGGTCGACCAGTTTGGGCGCCAGGCCTTCGGTCGGCTCGTCGATCATGATCAGGTCCGGGTCGCCCATCAAGGTCCGGCACAGGGTCAGCATCTGCTGCTCGCCGCCCGAGAGCACGCCGGCCGCCGTATGACGGCGCTCCTTCAGGCGTGGAAACATCTGATACATGTCGTTCAGCGACCAGCGCGACTTGTTCTTCTTTTTCTCGCCGAGGATCAGGTTTTGTTCTACCGTCAGCGCGGGAAAGACATCCCGGCTTTCCGGCACGTAGCCCAAGCCCCGATGCGCAATTTCGAAGGCCTTGCGGCCGATCATTTGGTCGCCCTTGAACAGCACCGATCCGGTTGCGTCCACCTGGCCCATGACCGCCTTGACCATGGTCGAACGACCGACCCCGTTACGACCCAGCAGGCTGACGATTTCACCCTGATGGATCTCCAGGTCAACGCCATGCAGCACGTGGCTCTTGCCATAAAACGCATGCAAGTTCTTGATTTCAAGCAGTGTCGTCATGCGCCCGCCTCCGCCGGCACATGGCTGCCCAGGTAGGCTTCCTGCACCTTCTTGTTGCCCCGGATATTGGCCGGGGTGTCGCATGCAATCATTTCGCCGTACACCAGGACGCCAATCCGGTCGGCCAGGCCAAACACCACGCTCATATCGTGCTCCACCATCAACAGCGTTTTGCCAACCGTCACCTTGCGGATCAACTCGACCGCCGCGTCGGATTCCGAACGGCTCATGCCGGCGGTCGGCTCGTCCAGCAAAATCACGCTGGCACCGCCAGCGATCGTGATGCCGATCTCGAGTGCGCGCTGCTCGGCGTACGTCAGCAGGCCGGCCGTGGTCTGCTGGCGGCGCTTCAGGCCGATCTGCTCCAGCACCGACTGCGCCCGCTCATGGACATCGCGCAAGCCATTCAAGCGGTTCCAGAATGAATATTTATAACCGAGCGACCACAGCACCGCGCAGCGCAGGTTTTCATATACGGAGAGGCGGTGAAAAATATTCGATATCTGAAAGCTTCGCGACAGCCCAAGGCGATTGATCTCAAATGGCTTCAGGCCCGAGATACTGGCGCCGCGCAACAGAATTTCCCCGGACGTCATCGGGAAGCGCCCGGATATCAGATTGAACAAGGTGGATTTGCCAGCACCGTTGGGGCCGATGATGGCGATCCGTTCCCCCGCTTTCACTTGCAGGTTGGTGCCGCGAATGATTTCCGATTTGCCGAAATTTTTCCGGACATCCTTCAATTCCAGCTCAAACGTCATGCCGTGACCCTCCGGATCATCTGTTCAATCTCTCCATTCACTTCGCCCCAGGCTTGCTGGAACGCCGGCTTGGTCCGCCAGAAAGCGATGCCGCCAGCCGCCAGCAAGGCGGCTGCGATCAGCCAGCCGGTGGGCGCCGTGGTATCGACCGCAAAGCCAAACAATGCCTTCATTGGGCCATTGGCCGAATTCAGCGTGATGTGATACAGCATCTCAACCGCGATCACAGCGCCCAGCAGCGCAACCAGCGCGGCGATGCACACCCGTAGCAGCGGGGGCCCGATGCGCCGGAACAAGCCAAACTTCAGCACCCTGAAATTCAGCATGATCAAGCTGGCCATGCCGCCCGGCGCGAACATCACGATCGCAATGAAAAAGATGCCCAGGTAGAGTTGCCAGGCCTTCGTGTAGCTGGATAGCATGGTGGTCAGCATCACTCCCATTACCGCCCCGAGTATGGGTCCGAAGAAGAAGCCGATGCCGCCGATGAAGGTAAACAGCAGAACAGCGCCGGAAACCAGGCCGCTGACATTCTCGGCACTGACGATTTCAAAATTGATCGCCGACAAGCCGCCTGCCACGCCGGCGAAAAACGATGACAGCACCAAGGTCAGATAGCGCACCCACTGAGTGTCAAAACCGATGAATTCAGCCCGCTCCGGATTGTCGCGCACCGCATTCGCCATACGGCCCAGCGGTGTCTGCGTGAAGGCATACATGCCGATGGTGCTGATGAACAGCCAGAAGGCGATCAGGTAATACACCTGGATTTGCGGGCCGTAGGTAATGCCCAGAAATGGCTGGCCGACGACGCGGTTGGTGGTGACGCCGCCCTCGCCGCCGAAGAAGCCGGGGAACATCAGCGAACAGGCGAAGACCATCTCGACAATGCCCAGCGTGATCATCGCGAACGTGGTGCCCGACTTTTTGGTGGTCACATAGCCAAACAGCACGCCAAAAAACATCCCGGCAACGCCGCCGATCAGCGGGATCAGCGTCACCGGCACCGGCAATGCGCCGCTGCCGGCCAGGTTCAAAGTGTGGATGGCGACAAAGGCGCCTAGCCCGGAATACACGGCATGCCCGAAGGACAGCATGCCACCCTGCCCGAGCAACATGTTGTAGGACAGCGCGAAGATCATCAGTGTGCCCATCTGGGACAACAGTGACACGGACGCGCCCTGATTAAAAATCAGCGGAGCGACCAGCAACAGCAGCGCAAACAGTCCCCAGATCAGCCAGCGCCCCAGATTCATCGGTTCAAATTTCATGGTGGTCATTTGGTTTTAACTTTCCCGCGTGCCCATCAAGCCTTTTGGCCTGAAAATAAGGATCAGCACCATCAGCAAATACGGCAAGATGGCCGCGGACTGCGAAATGGTGAGGTTCAGGATCGAGGCGCCAGGCATGTCCATACTGACGTTCGCGCCCCATAGCGAGAGCAGGCTGTTGAGTGAATAATCGAGGGCCACCGCATAAGTCTGAATCACGCCGATCAACAGCGACGCCAGCAGCGCGCCAGCCAGCGAGCCCATGCCGCCGACGACCACCACCACAAAGACGATGCTGCCGACCGAAGCCGCCATATTCGGCTCGGTCACAAAAGCATTGCCGCCGATGACCCCCGCCAGCCCGGCCAATGCGCAGCCGCCGCCAAATACCAGCATGAGCACCCGCGGCACGTTATGGCCGAGCGCTTCGGCCATCTCGGGATGGGTCAGAGCAGCCTGAATCACGAGGCCGATACGGGTCCGGGTCAACAGCAGGTAGATCGCGGCAACCATGACGATGGCGACCAGCATCATGAACGCGCGGTACACCGGGAAGGTGGTTGTGTACAGGGTAAACAGCGAGCCGTCGAGGCTTGCCGGGATCGGGTAAGGAACCGCGGAACGGCCCCAGATCAACTGCACCAGTTCGACGATGACGAACGACAGGCCGAAGGTAAACAGCAGTTCGAGAACGTGTCCATATTTATGCACCGAGCGCAGGCCATAGCGCTCGACCACTGCGCCGATGACGCCGACCACGAGCGGCGCCACGAACAAGGCTGGCCAAAATCCGAGTTTGGTGCTGATCGCGTAAGCAAAATAAGCGCCCAGCATGTAGAAACTGGCGTGGGCAAAATTGAGCACGCCCATCATGCTGAAAATAAGTGTCAAGCCGGACGAAAGCATGAACAGCAAAAGCCCGTAGCTCAAGCCGTTGAGCAAGGTAATCAGCGTGAATTCCACGAGAACAGCCCCTTATGAACAGGGTTATCAAACCGGCGCAGGGTAGATGGCGGGAGGAATGCAGCGTGGCACCGTTCTCGGTACCACGCTGTCCGGCGGATTTACAGCGAGGGGCGCTTCATTTGACAGGAGGTTGGCTGAGCCGCGATGTACGTATCGATATCCTGATCCGTTTTCCAGCCATAGCCGGTATTCTCCTGGTCGTACTTGACGGTCTTTCCATCGACTTTAGTCCAAGTCGAAATATGAAGCGGCTGCTGCAATTGATGGTCGGTTTTGCGCATCTCGACTTCGCCGTTGAGCACCTTGGCTTTCATGCCCTCGAGTGCAAATGCCACTTTGACCGGGTCGGCGGACTTGGTGGCTTTAACGGCGTCGGACATCATTTTGATCATGGTGTAGATGTCCTGCACATAAAAATCATCGTTATATTTTTTCTTGTACTCCATGGCGAAAGGCACGCCGGAGTTGGTTGGATTATTGACGTTCCAATAGCCGACCTGCTTGACCTGGCCTTCGCCGGCGGCGCCCATCGCGGTCGGAACTCCCGTGGTGGCGGCATAGTATGTATAGAACTTGGCCGTCACACCCGCATCCTTGGCTGCCTTGATCAAGAGCGCCAGGTCGGCGCCCCAGTTGCCGGTAATGATGGTGTCGGCGCCTGAACCCTTGATTTTTGCCACATAGGGGGAGAAGTCCTTGACGGTGGCAATCGGATGCAAATCGTCGCCGACGATCTGGATGTCGGGGCGCTTGCGCTTCAGATATTCCTTTGCGGCGCGCGTCACCTGATGGCCGTGCGAATAGTTCTGATTGATGAGGTAGACCTTTTTGATACCCTGGTCTTTTGCCATGTAGGTCGTCAGCGCCTCCATCTTCATGTCCGAGTTGGCGTCAAAACGGAAATGCCAGAAGCTGCATTTGCTGTTGGTCAGATCCGGATCGATCGCCGAATAGTTCAGGAATACGATTTCCTTGCCGGGATTCCGCTCATTGTGTTTGTTGACGGCGTCAATCAATGCCAGCGCCACCCCCGAGCCGTTGCCCTGGGCGATATAACGGTACCCCTGGTCGATTGCGTGTTTGAGCTGGGTCAGCGATTCCTGCGGGCTGCCTTTGCCGTCAAAGGCGTTGACTTCAAAGGTATTGCCGGCACCCGCCCACAGCTCCTTGTTCGCTTTTTCCGTAACGAGCTGGAATGTGTGCAGCTGGTTTTGACCGATTGGCGCGAACGCACCGGACATCGTTTCGATCATCGCAACCTTGATCTTCTCGGCGGATGCAAAGGGGCTGGCAAACGTTGCGGCAACGGCGATGGCGAGCACGAGGGGGCGGGTTTTGATTGTCATATGTCTCTCTCTCTTTATTTATAAGTGAAGGTACAACCGAAGAGCGGTGCTGCAGTTGACAAACTGACCGTTGGTCAGGCGTGATTTCAGGCAGTAGGCAGTCTGTAATCCTTGAATTGCTCGCGCATTTTGTTTTTCAAGACTTTGCCAGTTGCCCCGATGGGCAGCGCATCGACGAAAGTGACGTCGTCCGGTGTCCACCATTTCGCAATCTTGCCTTCGTAAAACAAGATCAACTCTTCCTTGGAAACGGTCGCATCCGGCCGCTTGACGACCACCAGCAGCGGCCGCTCATCCCATTTTGGATGAGGAATCCCGATGCAGGCCGCCTGCAGCACTGCCGGATGCGCCATGGCGATATTTTCCAAATCAATCGTGCCGATCCATTCGCCGCCGGATTTGATGACATCCTTGCTGCGATCGGTGATCTGCATGTAACCGTCGGCATCGATGGTGGCGACGTCGCCGGTCGGAAACCAGCCGTCCTGCAAGACCTCACCGCCCTCGCCCTTGAAGTAACTCCTGATGACCCATGGCCCCTTGACCAGCAAATTCCCATAGGTCTTGCCATCCCACGGCAACTCCTTGCCGGCATCGTCGACGATCTTCATATCGACGCCGTAGATGGCGTGCCCTTGCTTTTCCAGCAACGCTTGTTGCGCTTCTGACGACAGCTTCAGGTGCTTCGACTGCAGCGTGCCGGCGGTACCCAGCGGCGACATTTCGGTCATGCCCCAGGCGTGCACCACCTCGACCCCGTACTGGTTGCGGAACGTCTTCATCATGGCCGGCGGACAGGCGGAACCGCCAATTACCGTGCGCTTGAAGCTGGAGAAGCGCAAATTGTTCTGACCGACATAGGTCAGCAGGCCAAGCCACACGGTGGGAACGCCGGCCGACATGGTGACCTGTTCCTGCTCAAACAATTCATAGATCGATTTGCCGTCCAGGGCCGGGCCGGGAAACACCATCTTGGCGCCGGTCAGTGGCACCGAATACGGCAAACCCCAGGCGTTGACGTGAAACATCGGCACCACCGGCAACACCGCATCGCGCGCCGATACGTTGAGCGCATCTGGCATGGTCGAAGCATACGAATGCAAAACGGTGGAGCGATGCGAATACAGCGCCCCTTTCGGATTGCCGGTGGTGCCGGAGGTATAGCACAGGCTGGAGGCCGAATTTTCGTCAAAGAGCGGCCACTCGTAAACATCGGAACTGGCCTCGATCAACTCTTCATAGCACAGCAGGTTGGCGATCTTGCTGCTTTGCGGCATATGGGCGCGATCGCACATGGCGATGAAACCCTTGGTGGTCTTGCAGTGCGCAGCGATCGCTTCGACCAGCGGCAGGAAAGTCATGTCGAAGAACAGGTACTGATCCTCGGCGTGGTTGACGATGTAGGCCATCTGCTCGGGGTGCAGGCGCGGATTGATGGTGTGCAGCACCGCGCCGGAACCGGAGACCGCGTAGTACGCCTCCATGTGGCGATAGCCATTCCAGGCCAGGGTCGCCACCCGCTCGCCGATCTTGACGCCAAGGTTGGCCAGCGCATTGGCCAATTGGCGCGAACGTCTGTGGCAATCGCGGTAGGTGTAGCGATGAATGTCGCCCTCCACCCGGCGCGAGACGATTTCGTTGTCGCCGAAATAGCGGTCGGCATGCTGGATGATGCTCGAAATCAGCAGTGGCTGATCCATCATTTGGCCCATTAGCGGGCTTTGAGGGTACTGCGCCATCTGGTCTCCTGTCTTTATAGTTTGCTGCTTTTGCACAATTTTCGTACGATCGTACGGAAAAGGTCAATGCTTTTTCATGCTGCCTCGCAACAACGGCTTCCAGTTTGTAGCGAGCGTCTGCCCACCCCTTCGATCTCTGTCAAAATAGCGGCGGATGTTTGTGGAAAATAACGCTACTAGCATAGCGCGCCGCTTCTTGCTGTCAACTGTTTAAACATCTGCAAGACGAATGGCCTGCCACGCATGGCAAGTTCGGTTGTGCCATCTGAAACATGCCCATACCATCAGGCATGCTTACTCCAAAGTCGCCCAAGCAGGAACGCCCAATGCCCGGTTTGATTGAAAATTTGCAGTTTGAGCATTCGTTTGCAAGCTTGCCGGCATCGTTTTATACCGGCCTGTCGTCCGTGCCCATCTCCGCGCCTTATCTGGTTGGCGCGAGCAAATCGGCGGCGGCGCTGGTCGGCATTGACCCGGCAGCGCTGGACACGCCGGAGTTCATACAGGCGTTTGCGGGTAACCAGCTTCCACCCTCGGCACGGCCGCTGGCGCAGGTTTATTCCGGCCACCAATTCGGCGTTTGGGCAGGCCAGTTGGGCGATGGCCGTGCCTTGCTGCTGGGCGACTTGGCCGCTCCCGACTGCCCGCCGTCCGGCCGACTGGAAGTGCAGTTGAAGGGCTCCGGCCCAACGCCCTACTCGCGCATGGCGGATGGCCGGGCGGTGTTGCGTTCGTCGATCCGCGAATTCCTCTGCTCGGAGGCGATGGCGGCCTTGAACATTCCAACTTCACGGGCATTGTGCGTGATCGGCTCGGAGCAGCGAGTCATGCGGGAAGAGCCGGAAACCACGGCGGTAGTCACGCGCCTGGCACCCTCATTCGTACGCTTCGGCAGCTTCGAGCACTGGTTTTACAACGATAAAAAAGAGGAATTGCGGACGCTGGCCGATTACGTCATCGATCGCTTTTATCCGGAATTGCGCGCCGACCACAATCCCTACCAGGCGCTGCTGCGCGAAGTGACACGGCGCACCGCGCATCTGATCGCGCGCTGGCAGGCAGTCGGCTTCATGCATGGCGTCATGAACACGGACAACATGTCGATACTGGGGCTGACCATCGATTACGGGCCCTACGGCTTCATGGAGGCATTCAATGCGCGCCATATCTGCAACCACAGCGATCAAGGCGGCCGCTATGCCTATAACATGCAGCCGCAGATCGGCCGCTGGAATTGCTTCGCACTCGGCCAGGCGTTGCTGCCGCTGATCGGCACGGTGGACGAGACGCAAGCTGCGCTGGAAATTTATCAGCCCGAATATGCCGGCATGCTGGACCGCCTGCTGCATGCGAAGCTCGGCCTGCGCACAGTAGAGACTGGGGACGATGGCTTGCTGAACCGGATGTTCGCCTTGATGGAAGCGAATCACGTCGACTTCACCCGCTTTTTTCGGCTGCTGGGCGAGTTGCGCATGGATGGCCCGGGAGCCGACGATGCACTGCGCGATGAATTCATCGACCGCGCCGCCTTCGACGTCTGGGCGCTCGAATACCGGCAACGGCTGCAGCAAGAACACAGCAACGATGAATTGCGCCGGCTTGCAATGCATGCGGTTAATCCCAAATACGTCTTGCGCAACTATCTGGCGCAAGCCGCCATCGAACAAGCCCAGCGCGGCGATTTTTCCGAAGTCGCAAAATTGCTGGCGGTGCTGGAGCATCCGTTCGACGAACAGCCCGAGCATGCCGGCTACGCCGCACTGCCGCCGGACTGGGCCAGCCAATTGGAAGTCAGTTGTTCCTCATGATCAACAAGGCCGATACCATGAATTCCGAAAAAAATTCCAAAAAAATCAGCAAGACCGATGCCGAATGGCGCGCGCAACTGGCGCCGTTCGAATACCAGGTGACGCGCCATGCTGCCACCGAGCCGGCGTTTTCCGGCCGCTATTGGGATCATCATGAACCAGGCGTCTATACCTGCGTCTGCTGCGGCACGCCGCTGTTCGAATCCGACGCCAAGTTCGAATCTGGCTGCGGCTGGCCGAGTTATTTCCGTGCGCTTGATCCAGCCAATGTCAGCGAGCGCATCGATCGCAGCTATGGCATGATGCGTACCGAGATTTTATGCAACGTCTGCGACGCTCATCTGGGCCACGTCTTTCCGGACGGGCCGCCGCCGACCGGCCTGCGCTATTGCATCAATTCGGCGTCGCTGCGCTTTGCACCGGACGCTCAACCCGACCTGAAAGAATCCCAATCCAAATGAAGTTCCTGTTCGATCTGTTTCCAGTCATCCTGTTTTTCGGCATTTTCAAGTGGGGTGAGGGAAATGCCGATGCCGCGCAGTCGTTTGCCGCCGAGTATCTGTCCGGTTTCGTTTCGGGCGGTGTAGTCACCGCCGGCCAAGCGCCGATCCTGCTGGCCACCGCAGTGGCCATCGTCGCCACCGTTGCGCAGATCGGCTACCTGTTGCTACGCTCGAAAAAAGTCGACCCGATGTTGTGGGTGTCGCTGGCCATCATCGGTTTTTTCGGCGGCGCGACGATCTATTTCCACAACGAGACGTTCATCAAGTGGAAACCGACCGTGCTTTACTGGTGCTTCGCTGCGGGATTGTTCGTCAGCCAGTTTTTTTTCCGCAAGAACCTGATTCGCACCATGATGGAAAAGCAGATCGCGTTGCCTGAACCCGCGTGGCAGCGGCTTGGGCTGGCCTGGATGGCGTTCTTCTGCGCCATGGGTGTATTGAACCTGTATGTTGCATTCAGTTTTTCGACCGCGGCCTGGGTGAACTTCAAGTTGTTTGGCGGCATCGGGCTGATGTTTGCGTTCGTCATTGCGCAGAGCCTGATGTTGTCGAAATATATCAAGGATGCCGAATGACACCGCGCGTGGAACGCATCCGTCAGCGCCTGCTTGAAACTTTGGCACCGCAGGAGTGTCTGGTAACAGACGAGTCTGCACTGCATGTTGGCCATGCGGGAGCGGCATCGGGCGGTGGCCACTTTCGAGTGCGGCTGGTAGCGGCTCAATTTGAAGGGCAAAACCGGGTGGCGCGGCATCGGCTGGTGTATCATTATCTGGATGACATGATGCACTCTGAAATCCATGCTCTTGCTCTGGTTGCATTGGCGCCTTCAGAGATAACGGCATAAACGTCATTTCAAAAAATTAACATTTTCAAGCTTCCTTTCAACTTACTTTCCCATTTTAGGATTTCACCATGTATTTAAAACCCGCTCGTTTGCTGGTGGTGCTTGTTGCGGCTGCAGCCTTGCCTGCCTTGGCGCAAAACCTGGCCGTGGTCAACGGTAAGCCAGTACCGTCGTCGCGTGCCGACATGATGGTTAAGCAACTGGCGGCCCAGGGGCAAGCCGATTCCCCGCAACTGCGTTCGATGGTCAAGGAAGAGTTGATCAATCGTGAAATCCTGATGCAGGAAGCAAACAAGCTCGGCCTGGGTGACAGCCCGGACGTGAAGGCGCAGCTGGAAATGGCGCGCCAGTCGATCGTGATTCGCGCGCTGGTCGCCGATTTCGTCAAGAAACATCCGGTCAAGGATGCCGAGATCCAGGCGGAATATGACAAGTTCAAGGCTCAGGCCGGCGACAAGGAATACCATGCGCGCCACATCCTGGTGGACAAGGAAGAAGACGCCAAGGCCATCATCGCCAAGCTGAAATCCGGCGCCAAGTTCGAGGACCTGGCCAAGCAATCGAAGGACACCGGCTCGGCCGCCAACGGTGGCGACCTCGACTGGGCTTCGCCGACCTCCTTCGTCAAACCGTTTGCCGATGCGATGGTTGCCTTGCAAAAAGGCCAGATCACCGAAACCCCGGTCAAGACCCAGTTCGGCTATCACGTGATCAAGCTGGAAGATACGCGCGCCGCCAAGGTGCCGACGCTGGAGGAAGTGAAGTCGCAAATCGCCGAATCGCTGCAGCAGAAAAAGCTGGCCGCCTATCAGGAAGAACTGCGCGGCAAGGCCAAGATTCAGTAATCCGATTTGCCGCTCGCAACAGGCGCCCCTTGCGGGCGCCTTTTTTATTGGCGTGCTCGCTGGCGGCGCAACAACGTTGTGAATTGTTTGCCTGCCC
>DATJCV010000284.1:0-12085 GCA_035497775.1 Burkholderiaceae bacterium
GACCGAGCCGGGATATACCGGCAGCATCGACAGCAGCTTGCCGACCGGATCAGGCAATTCATATTGACTTCTACGCATGCGAAACCTCTTGATTGAAAATGTCCGGTGTGGCGGCAAAGCCGCGCTTATGCGGGGACCCGCTCGAGTCCCGGCTTGCCGTGCCAGTAGCCATTGCATGGCGCGGCCGGCATCAGGGGCTCGATCCGCGGCAGCGCGTCGGCGGCGCTCATCTGCCGGTTCAGCACGGCATGGAACAAGGCAAGGATATCGGCAGTGTGTTGCGACTGTGGCGATATGCGCACCACATCCACCCCCAGTTCCCGCATCGGCTCCAGTTGGTCGATCAGGTTGTAGACCAGCGCCGACTGCGTCTGGATGCCGTTCAGCGTCAGGAACGGCTGGCCTTCGCGAGTTTCCATCAGCAGCCCGTCCGGATATTTCATGCAGACGAACTGGCAATCGTCTTTCGGCAGGTTGTGGTGGCGGGCGGTGAAGCAGCGCGCGGAAAATGCCAGCGGCATGCGGCCGTAGACAAACACTTCCGTCTCCATTCCAGCCGGCCGCTCCTGCTGCAACTGGGCCAAACCCTCGCGCCCCATTTCCAGCGGCATTACCCAGCGTTTCGCGCCCAGGCCAGCCAGCAATTCGAGCGTGGGCCCGCTGTAGATGTTCAGGAACGGGCCGCCGATGAATGGTCTGTTGTCCATGCAGTGCACGGCACCCATGTCGTTGGCCTCGACCAGGAAGCGGCCGTTGTCGGTAATGCGGCGCAAGGTGCTCAAATCGGAACCGGATTCGATCAGCACCTGGGTCGCCAGCACCACTTCCTTGCCGGCCGCCTGCAGCCGCTCGCCGATCGCCAGCCAGTCGGCGACGCGCAGTTCGTGGCGGCGCGAACACACGGTCTCGCCCAGATAGACGATATCCACCGCGGTCGCCGCCATGCTGTCGTAGAAGTCGATGGTCGTTTCGCGCGGCCAGTAATACTGCAACGGACCCAAAGCCAGTTTCACGCTATTGCCTCCTGAATGTCGTTCGATGAGCCGGCTTTACTTCCACGGCCGGTGATAGGCGCCCAGCGTGTGCTGCTGGCCCTCGGCGACCTTGTCGAGCGCAGCCATCCAGGACGGCTTGATCGAATAGCGCTGGGTCGCGGACAGGCAGTTGTCGATCGCCTCGCGCCACACCTGCGTCACTTGCGCGACGTAGGCCGGGCTGCGCTGCCGTCCTTCAATCTTGATCGCGCGCACGCCCATCTTGCGCAACTGCGGCAGGATTTCCAGGGTATTCAAGCTGGTCGGCTCTTCGATCGCGTAATAGTTGCGTTCGCCGGCGACGTCGAAGCGACCCTTGCACAAAGTCGGGTAGCCGGCGTTTTCGCCATCGGCATAGCGGTCGATCAGAACCCCGTTCAGGCGCGATTCCAGCCCTTGCGGCGTCTGCTCCCAGCGCACCGCCTTGGCCGGCGAACAGACGCCGGCCGTGTTCGGCGATTCGCCGGTGGCGTACGACGACAGGGCGCAACGCCCTTCGACCATCACGCACAGGCTGCCGAACCCGAATACCTCGATTTCGACCGGCGTCTTGCCGGTGACCTGCTCGACCTGCGCCAGCGACAGGACGCGCGGCAGCACCGCCCGCGCGATGCCGAAATGCCGGTGATAGAAATTGATCGCTTCATAATTGGTGGCCGAGCCCTGCACCGACAGATGCAGGCGCAGTTGCGGATGCGTCTTCACCGCGTACTGCATCAGACCGGGATCGGCCAGGATCACCGCGTGGATCCCCGCCTCCGCGGCATGGTCGATCGCGCGCCGCCAGCGTTGCCAGCCGGTCGGCTGCGGATAGGTATTCAAGGCCAGGAACACCTTGCGCCCACGCTCCCTGGCATAGCGGATACCCTCATGGATCGCCGCATCGTCGAAATTCAGGCCGGCGAAGTTGCGCGCATTGGTTTCGTCGCGAAACCCCAGATAGACGCAATCGGCGCCGTGGTCGACCGCCGCCTTCAGCGCCGGCAGGCTGCCGGCGGGACAGACCAGTTCGATCTGCGGCGCGGAGCCGGACGAATCCGCGTCCTCGGGATGGGTCAGGAGCATGTTCATGGGCGAGCGTGGCCGGTTTGGGATATAAAAACAGTGCGCCATCGGCGCATCCTGTTGTGCGGGGAACGGCAGCCAGGCCCTGGATTGCCGCCATGCGGCACGGGATTCCCTGCTCCAGCATGAAACCTGACAATGCGGCACTATAACGGCCATGGCGACCGGCAATCCTTAACATGCATCAAGGATGGCCGGCCATGGACAGCAGATCATCCGGACTCCGGGCGGCTCTTCCCGGCAAAGCAGCGCAACGAAGAGAAATATGGAACAAGACATCACCCTGGATTTATGCGGACTGGAGCCGCCCGAGCCGCTGGAACGCGTCCTGGACGCCCTCTCCCGCATGTCGAAGCAACAGCGCCTGCGCATGCTAATCGACCGCGAGCCGCGGCCGCTCTATCGCATCCTGGACAACAACGGCTTCCTGTATCAGGCCACGCCGGCGGACAACTATCGTTACGAAATACTGATCTGGCACAAGGAATGATTCAACGCGTACTGGCTTTCGAACAGGCCCCCAGCCTGATGACGCCGCTGCGCTTTTTCCTGGCGGCGCCGCTCTTTGTACTGGCAGCCGCCATCCTGCTGTTCTGGCAAGGACCGGCAGCGCTGGTTTCGCGCTGGTCGCCGGTGACGCTGGCACTGACGCACCTGCTCACGCTGGGGGCACTGGCCGGCACGATGATTGGCGCGCTGATGCAGATCCTCCCGGTCGTGGCCGGCGTCGCGTTGCCGCGGGCAAATGCCACGGCGACCGGCGTGCATGCGTTGCTGATGCTGGGGACGGCGGCGTTGGCGGCGGCATTCTGGCGCGGCCAGCCGTTGCTGTTCCAGCTGGCAATGGCGTGCCTGGTGACAGCCTTTGGCTGGCTGCTGGGCGCTTGCGCGGTTGGACTGTGGCACGCGCGGCGGCAAGCCGGCAACGTTACCGTGCGCACCGTGCGGCTGGCATTGGCCGCACTGGCCATCACCATCGGCCTGGGCGCGACGCTGGCCAGCGGCTTCGCCTGGCCGCTGTCGTTGCCGCTGTTATTGCTGACCGACTTGCACGTGGCCTGGGGCTTGCTGGGCTGGGTCGGGTTGCTGGTGATTGGCGTGGCGTTTCAGGTGATCCCGATGTTCCAGGTGACGCCGGTGTATCCGCTGCGCGTCACGCGCTGGCTGGGCCCGCTGCTGCTCGGCCTGCTGGTGCTGTGGTCAGGCGCCGTGCTGCTGTCTCGGGACAGCGCTCACTGGAGCGCAAGCGCGGTCGCGCTGCTGCTGTTGCTTGGCTATCTCGGCTTCACGTTGACCACGCTGCATCTGCTGGGCCAGCGCAAACGGCCCCAGCCGGATGCCACCACTTGGTTCTGGCGCGCCTCGATGGCGAGCCTGCTACTGTGCACGGCTCTGTGGCTGCTACAAAGCAACGGCAACGATCCGCACTTGCCGCTGACGCTGGGCATACTGTTCATCGTCGGCTTCGCCTGGTCGGCGATCAACGGCATGTTGTACAAGATCGTGCCGTTCCTGGTCTGGTACCACCTGCAACACAGCGCAGCGCCCGGACGGCGCGGGCCAAGCGTCAAGGAAGTGCTGGCCGACCGCCTCGCGCTCAGGCAATTCGTCGCCCATGTGGCGGCTCTGCTGTTGCTGACCGGCGCCACCCTGTGGCCGCCGCTGGTCCATCCGGCAGCATTGGCTCTGGCTCTATCGGCCGGCTGGCTATGGCTGAACCTGTTGCAGGCTACGCGGCTGTACCTGCGCGTCAAGCGCCAGATCGAATCACCCCTGGTAGTCGCGTAGGCGCTGAATGTCCTGAATCGTGATGTCGCGACCATTGACCGCGATCAGTTGTTGGGCCGACAAGTCGTGCAGAATCCGGGAAAAATGTTCCGGCGTCAGGTTCAGCCGGGACGCGAGCACCGTCTTGCTGACGTCCAGACGGAATTGATCGCCATCCTGCAAATCGTCACTCTTGAGCAGGTAGCCGATCACGCGCTGGGTGCCGGAATTCAGGGAGTAGGCTTCGACATCGGCAATCAGCCCGTGCAGGCGCCGGCTCAAGCAGGCCAGCATCTTGCGCGCAAACTTCGGGTCGCGCTCGATGCCGCCGAACACCGCCGATTTCCCCACATGCAGCAACAGCGAATCAGCCAGCGCCTGGGCCGAAACGATATACGGTCTTTCCATGAACATCAGCGCCTCGCCAAAACTATGGCCGGGGCCGATGATCTCAATCACTTTTTCGGTGCCTTGCGGCGAAGTGAACCCCAGCTTGACCTGACCGTAAACCACGGTATGAAAGCCGACGCAGGGATCGCCGCGATGAAAGATGATTTCGCCACGCGTCACCTTGTGCTCGGTGGTGGCCTGTGCGATATCCGCCAGTTCCTCTGGCGCCAAGCCGTCGAACAATGGCAACACGGACAAAAAATCCTGAATCTTGATCTTGCTTGTGGCCATAGAGGGGAATATCAGCAACAATAAGAAAGTGACATACCGCGATTGTATGCGAGTTCCGGGCTGAAAATCCCTGCCGACGTACCCGGCCGGCGGCGAGCGCCACAAAAACCCCAGCCTACAGGTCGATCGTCGTGATACGTCAGCTGCACACGCCACTGGAGCAAGGGCTGCCGGTACACCAGACTCACATGAAAATCACGCTCAATATCATCGGGACAATTGCGGTCATACTGGCCATACTCGGTGTTTTCCTGCCACTGCTGCCGACCACGCCGTTTCTGCTGCTGGCTTCGGCCTGTTACGTGCGCGGATCGACGCGCATGCACCGGTGGCTGCTGGCCAATCCGCTGTTTGGCGAATATTTGCGCAATATCGAGGAAAAGCGCGGGATACCGCTGCGGGCCAAAATCATTGCGCTGATCCTGCTATGGGCGTCAATTCTCTATTCCGTGCAGACGGTACAGTGGATGGCGCTGAAAATCATGCTGCTGGCGCTCGCCAGCGGGGTCAGCATTTACCTGCTGCGGATGAAGACGCTGCAAGAAACCCCTGACCGCGATCAGACCGAGGGCAATTCTTGACGTGCGGCCGATGGGCAAAGCGGATTGTGCGCTTACGCATAAATTACGGCTTCACATCCTGAAAAATCAAGCACTTATCGATTAGCCGCGCTGCATAAGATGGGCCGACTTCCTATACCTATTTACCACAAGCCGCGATTTTATTATCAATATGAAAACTACTCTGGATCGAGACATTGCCTCGTTTTATACGGCGGACTTTCGTTTATCGCGATGTGGATCATCCTACACCCGCAAAGCCCCATTTAACGACGGCCATTGCCTATTCAAACAAACCGGACCATCTCTTTAATGGACAATAGAATCCAGTTCACCTTTAGCATAACGCTGCGCCATTTGCTCCAGTGGCACAGCCTTGATCTTTGATGCCTGCCCGGCTGAACCGAACGCTTCAAAGCGCACTTGGCATATTTCCTTAGCCGCCGCCGTGGCATCCTTGAAAAATTTGCGCGGATCAAATTCGGACGGATGTTGTGCCATACTGCGGCGCATCGCACCAGTCATTGCAAGGCGGATATCGGTGTCGATATTGACCTTGCGCACGCCGTACTTGATGCCTTTCAGAATTTCTTCGACCGGCACGCCATAGGTTTCCTTCATGTCTCCGCCATACTGCCGGATGATGTCCAGCCACTCCTGCGGCACGGAAGAGGAACCGTGCATCACCAGATGGGTATTGGGGATACGTGCATGGACTTCCTTGATGCGGCCAATCGTCAGAATTTCGCCAGTCGGCTTCCGGCTGAACTTGTAGGCGCCATGGCTGGTACCGATAGCAATCGCCAGTGCATCCACACCGGTTCGCTTGACGAAGTCGGCGGCTTGGGCAGGGTCGGTCAGCAACTGGTCGTGCGACAATATTCCTTCGGCGCCGCAGCCGTCTTCCTCACCCGCCTGACCCGATTCGAGCGAGCCCAAACACCCCAATTCACCCTCGACCGACACGCCGATATAATGTGCGAAGTCCACCACCTTGCGGGTTACTTTCACATTGTAATCGTAGGACGATGGTGTTTTCATATCTTCCATCAGCGAGCCGTCCATCATTACGCTGGAAAAGCCGGAACGAATCGAAGCCTGACATACTGCAGGGCTACCGCCATGGTCCTGATGCATGCAGAGCGGGATATGCGGATAGCATTCTATTGCTGCCTCTACCATCTTGCGCAAAAATGCTTCACCAGCATATTTACGCGCACCAGCCGATGCTTGTAGGATCACTGGACTGTCACAAGCATCTGCCGCCTGCATGATAGCGAGTATCTGTTCCAGATTATTAACGTTAAAAGCAGGCAGACCATATTGGTGGTCGGCAGCATGATCCAGCAATTGGCGCAGCGATACGAGGGCCATGTAATCTCCTTTAAGTCCGGGTGGTTACCGGTGAAACCATATGCCATCCGCCGTTACTCTGTCGCGGAAGCCGTGATGCGCGGGACCTTAGCGCACGAGATAGATCAGGGCCGCACGCAACGATGTATCGATGCTGCCCATTAGTGCTCCTTGATCACAGCAAGCGCACATTCGACTACATGCGCAGGCGTCAACTTGAAGTGTGCATACAGTTGTTCCGATGGAGCGGATTCACCGAAGGTGTCGACACCGATGGCGACGCCATTTTCACCCACGACTGTGCGCCAGAACCAGGTCACCCCAGCCTCGATACTCACACGGGGAACGTTTTTTGGTAAAACACGATTGCGGTAGTCGCTATCCTGCGCATAGAAAATTTCAACGCATGGCATCGAAACCACTCGCACGGCCATGCCTTTTTGGGCTAATTGCACGGCCGCCGTAGCGGCGATTTCCAATTCCGAACCAGTCGCAATCAGCACCACCTGTGGTTGCGGGCATTCAACCAATATATAGCCACCACGAGCGATATTTCTGGTCTGCTCTGGATTACGCGCAAAAGGCGTCAATGCCTGGCGCGAAAGCACGAGGCAGGTCGGACCATCCGTACGAGCGATTGCCGCTTGCCAGGCGACGGCGGTCTCGACCCCATCGCAAGGGCGCCAAAGCCGGTTATTCGGAATCAAGCGCAGGCTGGCAGCGTGTTCAACCGGTTGGTGTGTCGGCCCATCCTCGCCCAGGCCAATTGAGTCATGCGTGAGAACATGAATCACGCGCTGCTTCATCAACGCCGCCATGCGGATGGCATTGCGCGAATAATCCGAAAACGTCATAAAGGTGCCGCCGTACGGAATAAAGCCGCCATACAGTGCCATGCCATTCATGATCGCGGCCATGCCGAACTCGCGCACGCCATAGCTCAAGTAATTCCCGCTGTCATGATGATTGACCCACACCGATGCCTTGACACTTGTTAGATTGGAGCTGGAAAGATCGGCCGAGTCACCGAAAAATTCGGGAAGAATGTTGGTGATGTGTTCCAGTACGATTTGCGAGGCTTTACGGGTTGCCACCTTCGTGTGCAACTCCCCATGGATATTGACCAACCGCGAAAATTGCTCGGGCAGCGCCGCGGGCAGGATGCCTGCGATGCGGCGGGACAGTTCCGTGGCCAAGGCAGGAAACGCGGTCCGATAGGCGGCAAAGCGCATTTCCCATTCGGCCTGAAAGGCGCGACCAGCGTCGCGCGCGTCCCACGCCGCCGCTATCTCGGGCGGCACCTCAAACGGCGCAGCAGTCCAACCTTTTTGCACGCGCATCGCCGCAATTTCCTCGGTGCCGAGCGGGGCACCGTGCACGTCGTGCCCTCCGGCTTTGGTTGGCGCGCCCTGGCCGATCTCGGTTTTACAGCAGATGATGGTAGGCCGGCTAGACTGCGATTTGGCGCGCTGGATTGCGGCATCGAGCGCTTCGGCATCATGTCCGTCGACAGCTGCGATCACATTCCAGCCATAGGCCGCAAAGCGCTTGGGCGTATCGTCGTTGAACCAGCCCTTGACATCGCCATCGATCGAGATGCCGTTGTCGTCGTAAAAACCGATTAGCTTGTTTAGCCCGAGCGCGCCGGCCAGAGAGCACGCCTCGTGACTGATGCCTTCCATCAAACAACCGTCACCCATAAACACATAGGTGTGGTGATCGATGATGGCGTGGCCCGGACGGTTAAAGCTGGCTGCCAGCATTTTTTCTGCCAGTGCCATGCCGACTGCGTTAGCCAGCCCCTGTCCAAGCGGTCCGGTCGTGGTTTCGATACCCGGCGTTATGCCGACTTCCGGATGGCCCGGTGTTTTCGAATGCATCTGGCGGAATTGTTTGATTTCCTCGCTCGGCAAATCGTAACCGGTCAGATGCAGGAGCGCGTAAATCAGCATGGAGGCATGGCCATTGGACAGAACGAAGCGGTCGCGGTTGATCCACTTCGGGTCTGCGGGGTTATGGCGCAGATGGCGCCGCCATAACACATCGGCGATTTCAGCCATTCCCATCGGCGCGCCGGGATGGCCGGACTTGGCCTTTTCCACTGCATCGGCTGCCAAAAAGCGCAACGCGTCTGCGGGAGTGGCGCCGGCGATTGCCACTTTGTCGGGAGCGTTCATGGGAAACCTTTCCTACAGTGCGCCCAGAGCACGCTTTTTGCGCTCCATGATGCGCCAGATGAACGGTGTAAAGATCAGTTGCATCGCCAACTCCATTTTGCCGCCAGGTACCACAATAGTGTTGGCGCGCGACATGAATGAGTCGGCCACCATATTCAGCAGATACTGAAAATCGATCCCCTTCGGATTGGCAAACCGGATCACCACAAAACTCTCGTCCGGAGCTGGAATTTCACGCGCGATGAACGGATTCGAGGTGTCGACGCAGGGCACGCGTTGAAAATTGACGTGCGTGTGGGAAAACTGCGGACAAATATAATTCACGTAATCCGGCATGCGACGCAGAATCGTGTCAGTGACCGCTTCTGTCGAATAGCCGCGTTTGGACTTGTCACGCCATAGTTTCTGGATCCATTCGAGATTAATGACCGGCACCACGCCAATCAATAAATCCGGATATTGGGCAATATTGACCTTGTCGGTCACGACGCCACCATGCAGGCCTTCATAGAACAATAAGTCATTGTCACTCGACACATCCTCCCAAGGGGTGAAGGTGCCCGGGTCTTGTTTGTAGGGTGCTGCTTCCTCGGGGTCGTGCAGATACTTGCGGCGTTTTCCCGTGCCAGTTTTGGCATAGTTAGAAAATAGCGCCTCAAGCTCTGCAAAGAGATTGGTATCGGGGCCAAAATGACTAAAATTGTTGTCTCCGCTCGCCTCTGCCGCGGCAAGCCTCATCTTCATTTCCTTGCGGTCGTAGCGATGGAAGCTATCGCCTTCGATAACGACGGAGCGCACCTTCTCGCGCCGAAAGATGTTTTCAAAAGTACGAGTAACGGATGTGGTTCCGGCGCCAGACGAACCGGTAATGGCAATAATTGGATAGCGTTCAGACATGAAATGCTCTCGGAAAAATTAATTAGATACCCGGAACAGGCTGCGCTCATTGAATAGGGGGTTCGGCAAATCATCCTTCTGGGGCGCATTGTGATAGCGCTCAATACGCTCGACTTCATTGCGCGATCCAAAGATGAGGCCGATACGTTGATGCAGCGACGTCGGTTGCAATGAAGTGATCGATTGACGTCCGGAGCTGGCTTTGCCGCCGGCCTGCTCCATCAGGAAGCCGATCGGGTTGGCTTCATACAGGAGCCGCAGTCGACCTGGCTTGTTGGGATCCTTGGAGTCGCGTGGATACATGAACACACCACCGCGCATCAGAATGCGGTGCGCTTCGGCTACCATGGAGGCAATCCAGCGCATGTTGAAATCCTTGTCGCGCGTCCCGGTTTTACCGGCCATGCATTCATCCACATAGCGTTTAATCGGCTCTTCCCAGAAGCGACTATTGGATGTATTGATGGCAAACTCATTCGTATCTGGAGGGATTTGCAAGCCGGGATGGGTCAAAATAAATTCGCCTAAATTAGGGTCGAGGGTGAAACCATTAACACCGTTTCCCACAGTTAGCACCAACATGGTTGCCGGTCCGTAAATGGCATAACCCGCCGCAAGCTGCTGCGAACCCGGTTGCAGGAAATCCTTTTCGCTGACACTTCGGATATCATCTGGCGCACGCAGCACCGAGAAAATACTGCCGACCGAAACATTGACGTCAATGTTGGAAGAGCCGTCGAGCGGGTCAAACACGAGCAGGTATTTTCCCTTGGGAAACTGGTGTGGAATCTGATACGGATCCTCCATTTCTTCGGATGCCATTCCCGCCAGTTGACCACCCCATTCCGTGACATGCAAGAATGCATCGTTGCTCATCACATCAAGTTTTTTTTGCGCCTCGCCCTGGATATTCACTGAATCGCCTGCGCCATCCGCATTGCCGAGTACGCCGCCTAATGCGCCAAAGGCCACGGCACGCGCAATGCTCTTGCATGCCAACGCAACATTCAGAATCAAACTATTGAAATCGCCGCTGGCTGCCGGATATTGGCGCCGCTCTTCAATCAAGAACTGAGTGAGGGTAGTACGATGCTGGGTCAAGGGCATGATGATTTTCGATGTGTTTTTATAGGGTGAAGGCTTGTGTGCGTAGTTGCTGCATGATGGTGCGGTAACCTTTGTCTCCATTCGGCGCGCTAAAAACCGAACTGCCGGCAACAAAGGTATCGGCTCCGGCTTGTTGAATAAGCGCATCCGGCATCGATAAACGCCGTGTTAAATGCATCTCGATGCGCGGGCTCGGTATCAGCCAGCGTTCCGTACACATCAAAGATCAGCGCCTTCAACATGCTGTTTTTTCCTGCGCATCGGTCTGCAAAGTTGGCTTTGTAAATACGCGACTAGCCAGCAGGTCAGGCACAGTGATGGTCGTCAGCGACAAATCATCAGCTACTGAGGCGGGATCTTGCACCAACCGTGACGCATGTCGCAGCCGCGCACGATCCAGCGCATTACGCACGCTGCGTGCATTGGCAAAGTGCGGTTGTGCCATACGACGTTCCAGATACTCGATAAATGCAAGCTCCGCCTCGTCATCAAAGCGGTATTGCATGGTTTTCAGCATCTGGCCGGCAATCTGCGCCAGTTCACCGACACCGTAGTCCGGGAAGTCGATATGGTGCGCAATACGTGACGACATACCTGGATTGGACTCGAAAAATTTGTCCATCCGATCTTTGTAACCAGCCAGGATGACGACCAGATCATCGCGGTTGTTTTCCATCACTTGCAGCAGGATTTCAATTGCTTCCTGGCCGTAGTCGCGTTCGTTCTCCGGGCGATACAAGTAATACGCTTCGTCGATGAACAAGACGCCGCCCATTGCTTTCTTCAGGACTTCCCTGGTTTTGGGTGCGGTGTGACCAATATACTGACCCACCAGATCGTCGCGTGTCACTGCGACCAAATGCCCTTTACGGACATAACCCAGATGGTGCAATATCGCTGCCATACGTAAAGCGACAGTCGTTTTCCCTGTGCCTGGATTACCGGAAAAACACATGTGTAGACTCGGCGCTCCTGCCGAAAAACCGCGTTCCGCACGCAGTTTGTCCACTAACAGCAATGCCGCAATATCACGGATGCGTTGCTTGACCGGCGCCAGACCGATCAGTTCGCGGTCCAGTTGCGCCAGCAGTTCCGTGATGCCGGAATCGGCAAGCGCCAGCGCGAACGGATTGGCGGGCGTGACTACGGCGGTTTCGGGTAGCGGCATGAGGGACTTGTCGTTATCAATGCGCTTTTCGACGCACTATCTCAGGCGATCAATAGCGCGCGCCTTCGGGATGAGTCTGCACCGCGTAGCTCTCGATGCTGTAGCGGATGGTGCGACCTGTGTCTTCGTGGCGTACCAGACGGAAGCCCGGCTCGATTTTCGGGCGATTGACGATGAATGCCATCACAATCGATTCCACGCCGTGGCTGGAATCAAACGCCGTCATGCGAATGTAATAACTGGCAAACGTCTTACGGCAATTTTCCAGTTCCAGCA
>DATJCV010000285.1:0-7757 GCA_035497775.1 Burkholderiaceae bacterium
CCCTAACCCGGCGCGATCACGGCGACAACAATAACAAGGTAGCCGGTTCGGTTCCACTTCAGGCAAGCGAGGAGACATCATGGCTATTTCTGGAAGCGCATTATCTGGCTTGCGCCATGCGGTAAAAGTTGGGCGCACTCATTGCGCCATTGCGCTGGCCCGGCCGGCGCGGCAAAGCCGGCATGGATAAGCAACGCTGGCTGGGCCCCGCTGCCGAGGCCGTGCATGCTTCCTCCTGCGGCGAGAGTGCCGGGGATGCCATCCATCCGCATGATCTGCTGTGGATACGCGACGCCAATGCATTACGCGCCGAGCTGCCGCTGCCCACCTGGGCCACCCCGGACTGGCTCTTGAGTGCGCCGGTGGTGGTGCGGCGCGAGCGCACCGACGCCGAGCAGCGTATCCCGGTCGGTCTCCGCGGCACGGCGCGCAATCAGCGCTGCAAGGCCTATCTTGATTCCGGCGCCGTGGCGCGTTGCGTCAGGCCCGAAATGCTGGCGGCCAGCGCCGCCTGGCGCCGGCAACGACTCGGCCAGTTTCCGGCTCTGGAGGCGCTCGAAGCATTGGCGCTGCCGCTCGATGCAACCGGGCTGGCGTGGGGGCCAACCGGCAGTGTCGGCTTTGCGTTGGCCAGCGGCCTGCCGGTGCTGCGGCCGGACAGCGATCTGGATCTGCTGGTGCGCGCGCCGCGCCCGCTGAAGCAGGAACAAATCAGGGCGCTGCTGCTGTTCGTCGCCTCGCCTATCTGCCGCATCGACCTCCAGCTCGATACCGGGCATGGCGGGTTCGCATTGGCTGAATGGGCCGACGGGCCGCGGCCGGTGCTGCTGAAAACAAACGACGGTCCGGTGCTGACCGACGATCCCTGGCGGGTATAGGGACCAGGGCATGAAGGTCTTGTTCAATTTCCCGGGGCAGGGCGCGCAAAAGGCGGGCATGCTGCATCGCCTGCCATCGCATCCCGAGGTTGCGCGCACGCTCGGCGAGGCCCATGCGGTACTGGGCAGTGATCCTTGGTCGCTGGATACCGAAGCCGCTTTGGCGTCGACGGTTGCGGTGCAGCTGTGCCTGATGATCGCCGGCGTCGCGATGGCGCGCGTGTTCGCGGCACACGATGCGCATCCCGATATGGTGGCCGGCCTGTCGATTGGCGCTTACCCGGCCGCAGTCACAGCCGGCGCGCTCGACTATGCCGACGGGCTGCGACTGGTGGCGCGGCGGGCGCGCTTGATGGAAAATGCTTATCCCAACGGATATGGAATGGCCGCCGTCATCGGGCTGGATCGCTATCAGCTTGAGCCGGTGATCGCCGGCGTCCATTCCGTTTCCATGCCGGTGTATCTCGCCAGCGTGAACGCCGCGACTCAGCTGGTCATCGCCGGCGCCAATGATGCGCTGGCCGAGGTCATGCGGATCGCCATCACTGCCGGCGCCTCTCGGGCCGAGCCACTGGCGGTTCGCGTGCCGTCGCATTGCGTGCTGTTCGATGCCGCAGCCGCCGACATGCGGGCCGCCTTCGAACACATTGCCGTCAAGCGGCCGCGCTTGAGCCTGCTCAGCAGCACCACGGCGCGGGTGCTGACCGACCCGCAGCAGATCGCGGATGATCTGGCCAGTAATATGGCGCGGCAGGTGCATTGGTCCGATACAGTCAGGCTCGCTTGGGAGCGCGGCGCGCGCCTTGCGCTGGAGATGCCCAGCGGTGGGGTATTGACCAATCTGACCGCCCCGGTATTCGAGGATGGCCTTGCTTTGTGCTGTGATAACAACCGTTTCGACACCTTGCTGGCGTTGATGGCGCGCGAGCGGGTGGCCGACTAACCCGTCTTTTCCAACCACTTGAGGAGAATCTGAACAATGCGAGCATTGCCCAATTTGTGAATCCATTGCTGCACGTGTTGCAGCACTTTGAATGACAACTATCGATTCATGTACTAAAGGAGACAGACATGCGCAACACCCATACCGTATTGAAAGCGGCCGCACTGTGCGCGTCCATCGGCCTGGCCGTTATCGCCGCGCCGGCAACCGGAAAAGAAGTAGTGAAGATTGCTTTCGTGGGGCCGCTCACCGGCGGCGTCTCGTCGATTGGCCTAGGCGGGCGCAACTCCACCGACCTGGCAATACGCTTGCGCAATGCCGATCCGAAATCCAAGTACACCTATGAGATGGTGACTCAGGATGACGAGTGCCGGCCGAATATTGGTGTGCAAGTCGCCACCAAGGTGGCTGCCGACAAGAGTATTGTTGCCGGCGTAACCCATTTCTGTTCGGCCGTTGCGATGGGCACGGTCGGTGTCTACAACCGCTTCGGCATGCCCGCCGTGGTGTGGGGCGCGGTCCTGCCGGAAATTACCTACGCCAATAATTTCAAGGAAATTCACCGCGTCAACGGCACCATGATCAACCAGAGCGAGGTGGCAGCCAAGTTCATGACAAGCCAGGGCTACAAGACCTGGGCCATCATTCACGACACCACCGACTATGGCAAGGGTCACAACAAGTATTTCACGGAATTCCTGTCCAAGAACGGTGGCAAGGTACTGGCGACGTTCGGCGTCACAGCCGAGCAGCAGGATTTTTCGACTGAGTTGACCAAGATCCGCGAATTGAAACCCGATGTCATCTATTTCGGCGGCCTGACTCCATTGGGCGTGCGCATCCGCACGCAGATGGAAAAGCTGGGGATCAAGGCGCAGTTCCAGGGTACCTCTGGCATCAAATCCGACGCCTACATACAAGGCGTCGGCAAGGAAATGGCCGAAGGTTCGCTGGCCTTTCTGGAAGGCGCGCCTTGGGAAAAACTGCCGGGCGGGTTGTTCTTCGCCGGCAAATACACCCAGCAAAAATATGGTGAGCCGCCGGAAGCCTATGGCCCATTCGCCTTCGCCGCCGCCAATCTGATCATGGATGCGGTCGAAAAAGTTGGCCCGGACCGCAAGAAGGTGCGGGACGAGCTGAACCAGACCAAGGATGTCGACACCATCATCGGCAAGGTGACGTTTGATGACCATCGCCAGAACATCGTGCCGCTGGTCACCAAGTACGTGGTGGAAGACGGCAAGTTCGCGATCTGGGAAGACAGCAGCTACGCCAAGGGCACACGCAAACTGGCTGGCCGGTAAAGACCCTGCGGGCCTTGCACCGCGCGCAAGGCCCGCAGTCCGAAAGTTGAAGGGGGAAATGATGAGTGTACTTGGTCAATATGTTTTTAACGGGCTGATGCTTGGCATGATCTACGCCATGGTCGCCGTCGGCTTTACGCTGTTCTTTGGCGTGCTGGATGTGATTAATTTTTCGCACGGCGATACCTTGATGGTGGGTGCCTTCGCTGGCCTGGCCGCCTCGATCGGCGTCCTGATGCTCGATTTCAGTTCGCCCTGGATACAACTGGCGGCGGTGATCGTGTGCGCGCTCAGCGTCACCGGCTTGATGGGGGCGGCGATTGCCAAGTATCTGATACTTCCCTTGCGACATGCCCCACCCTTGAATACGCTGCTGGCAACGCTGATGCTGGGCACGGTGTTGCGCGAGGCGGTGCGCCTGTTCTATCCGGACGGCTCCAATCCCAAGCCGTTTCCGGCATTGTTGCCGACCGCATCGATCGAGCTGGGCAGTTTCTCCCTGCGTGCCGACAACATGATCTTGCTGGCAGGCGGGCTGGTAGCCATCGCCGCAGTTCATTTTCTGATTACCCGCACCCGCCTCGGTCTGGCGATTCGAGCGGTTGCTCAGGATGGCGAAACGGCACGCCTGATGGGCATCAACTTTGAAGCCGTGGTGCTGCTGACCTTTGCCATCGGTTCGGCGATGGCCGCGTTGGCAGGCGTGATGAACGGCCTGTATTACAACGAAATCAATTTCAACGTCGGCTTGCTATTGGGCGTGATCGGCTTTGCTTCCGCGATTCTGGGCGGCCTGGGGAACATCTATGGCGCGATCATTGGCGGCTTCCTGTTCGCCGTTCTGCAGGTATTGGGCAGCGCCACCTTGCCGGCATTGATTCCCAACATCCCGAGCGCCTACAAGGACGTCTTCGCCTTTGCAGTCGTGATCATCCTGATGGCCTGGAAGCCGACCGGACTGATCGCCGAAAAATCCAGTGAGCGGGTATAGAACAATGAACACTTCCATTTTATTCAAGCGGAATTCAGCCGTGGTGCTGGCGCTCGCGGCGCTGGCCCTGACAACCTACATGTGGATGTTCCTGCATGCGGAAAGCCAGATTGGCGTGGCGCTGTTGCTCGCGTTGGCGCTCGTGGTGGTCATGCTCAGCCGTAAGTTCGGCACTGCGCAGCAGATCGAACAGGCTGCCGCCGTCCGTCCCGGGCTGGCGCGCTTGTGGGCTGTGGCGGGCGTCCTGGCCCTGATCGGCGCTTTCTACGATTCGCATTTTGTCCTGCTGATGATCTGCGCCGTGTTGCTGTTCACGACCGCTTGCCTCGGACTGACGCTGCAGTTCGGTTTCTCCGGCGTCGCCAACTTCGCCGGCGCCGCGTTTTTCGGCATCGGCAGCTATGCGACTGCCGTGATGGCGACGCATACCGGCATTCCGCACCTGCTGATCATCCTCATTTCGGGGCTGATCGCGGCGATCATCGGCTCGGTACTGATCTGGCCGGTCTTGCGTACCCGGGGCCACTATGCAGCTCTGGTCACGATTGCATTCGGCATCCTGTTCAAGACCTTCATCGAGGTCAACGACGTGCTGGGCGGGCCGCAAGGACTGCAGGTGCCCAGCATGACCGTGTTCGGCTACGACTTCAACAGCGGCTTCACCCTGTTCGGGATCGATGTCTCGTTCTACGTCAGCTATGCGCTGGTCAGTCTGGTGGTGTGCGCCGGGGTGTTCGTGATTGTCAAGGCGCTGGAGCGCTCCTGGGTCGGCCTCAGCATGGACGTGGTGCGTACCGACGAAACCGCGGCGGCCACCTTCGGTCTGCATATCGCCCGCTGGAAGGTGGTGGCTTTCATGCTGGGGAACTTTTTCGCCGGCATTGCCGGCAGCGTGTACGGCATGGTCATCGGCTTCGTGGCGCCCAACAATTTCACTTTCGCCGATTCGCTGCTGATGGTCTCGATCGTGATTCTCGGCGGACTGGGAAATGCCATCGGCCTGATTCCGGCCGCCATCATCGTGCTGGTGTTGCCGGAGAAGCTGCAGTTCATTCAGGAATACCGGTTCCTGTTCTATGCGGCGCTGGTGATTGCCATCCTGCTGTTCCGGCCGGACGGCCTGCTGCCCCGCAAGACCCGTATTTTCTTCAACCGGGGGACGACGCAATGACTCAAGCAAAAATCCTGAGCGAAGTCACCGACCTGACCATGCGCTTCGGCGGCCTGACCGCGCTCGACCAGCTCAACATGCAGATCCGCGAAGGCGAGATCCTTGGTTTGCTGGGCCCCAACGGCTCCGGCAAGACGACTTTTTTCAATGTCATGACCGGGCTCTACAAGGCCAGCAGCGGTGCCATCACGTTCCAGGGCGAACCGGTCATCGGCAAGACCCCGCAGGAGGTCTACCGCAGCGGCGTTGCCCGGACCTTCCAGCGCTCGCGCCTGTCGTTACCGCTGACGGTATTCGACAACATCGTCATTGGCGATTACCAGCACATGCGGCATGGGCTGGTATTCAATCTGTTCCGGCGCAAGGCGTTCCGCGCCGAATACGATGCTTATGTGGAGAAGGTCCAGGCACTGCTGAACATCTTCAGCCCGCCGCTGGTGGCGCGCCTGTTCGAGCCGGTGGACACCTTCACGATGATCGACCGCCGCCGCATCGAGGTTTGCCGGGCCTTGATGAGCCAGCCGTCTCTGCTGCTGCTCGATGAGCCGTCGGCCGGCATGACGCACGACGAAACAGAAGCGCTGATGGACGACATCCTGCAGGTGCGCGGCAAGCTGAAAAACCTGACGGTGGTATTGATCGAACATGAAATGAACGTGATCGAGCGCATTACGGATCGCTGCGTGGTGCTGAACTATGGCAAGAAGATTGCCGAGGGAACCTACGCGGAAATCACCGCCGACCCGAACGTCCAGACCGCCTACCTTGGAGAGGAAGCAGCATGAGCACCCTGACCGTCAAAGGCCTCACCACCGGATACGACAAGGTGAACGTGCTGCACGACGTATCGATCGAAGTCGCGCCGGGCAAGATCACCTGCATCCTCGGCGCCAATGGCGCCGGCAAGAGTACGCTGATCCGTTCGATCCTCGGCCTGACGCCGCCGCGGCAAGGGACGATTCACTGGGAAGGGCGCAATCTGGCCGGCGAGAAAACCCACAACATCATCGCCAGCGGCATTTCATGCATTCCGGAAGGCCGCAAGGTTTTCCCGCGCATGACGGTGGCCGAGAATCTGGCGCTGGGCGCCTTTCTGGAAACCAATGCGGCCCGCGTGCGGGAACGACTGGAGAAGGTCTACCAGATTTTCCCGCGCCTCAAGGAGCGTTCTACACAACTGGCCGGCACCATGTCCGGCGGCGAGCAGGCCATGGTGTCGATTGGCCGCGGCTTGATGGCGGAACCCAAGCTGCTGGTGATCGACGAGCCGTCACTCGGGCTGTCGCCGCTCTACGTAAAGGAAAACTTCAATGTGATCCGGCAAATCAACGCCCTCGGCATCACCGTCCTGCTGGTCGAGCAGAACGCGCGCCAGACTCTGGCGATTGCGCATTACGGCTATGTCCTGTCGCAAGGGCACGTGGTTGCTCAAGGGTCGGCGGAGTCATTGGCCCGCAACGACGAAGTACGTTCGGCCTACTTCGGATAAGGGCGAGCATGAACGATATCCTGACACTGTCGGTGCGCGAACTGGCCGCGCGCATCGCCAGTCGCACACTGACCGCCGAGGCCGTGGTGCGGGCCTGCATCGAGCGCATCCACAGCCGCGAGCCGCAGATTCAGGCGTGGCAATTCTTCGACCCCGAGCTGGCCTTGCGCGCGGCGCGGCTGCGCGATGCACAGCCTTCGACGGGGCCGCTGCACGGCGTGCCGGTCGGTGTCAAGGACCTGATGGATACCGCCGACATGCCGACCACCTACGGCTCGCCGATCTATGCCGGCTATCGTCCGCAGATCGACGCTGCTTGCGTCGCCGCCGCGCGGCGGGCGGGCGCGGTGGTGCTGGGAAAGACGGTCACCACCGAGTTCGCCACCTTCCAGCCCGGCCCGACATGCAACCCGCATGCCGTGGACGGCGCGCCGCGCACGCCGGGCGGATCGTCCAGCGGCTCGGCGGCGGCGGTGGCGGCGGGCATGGTGCCGGTCGCTTTCGGCACGCAGACCGCTGGCTCGATCGTGCGCCCGGCAGCCTATTGCGGCCTGGTCGGCTACAAACCGACGCACGGCACGCTGCCACTGGCCGGCATCAAATCGCTTGCGCCCAGCCTCGACACCGTGGGGGTACTGGCGCGCAGCGTCGGCGATGCCGCGTTCTTCGTCGGCACGCTGGCACGCCTGCCGCTGGCGGCGCAAGCAGCGGGGCGGCTACGCGTCGGCATATGCCGTACACCGCACTGGGAGCGTGCCGGCGTCGATTCCCGCCAGGCGCTGGCGGCCGCCGCGCGATTGCTGGAGCAGGGCGGCGCGATCGTCAGCGACCTGGCGTTGCCGGCGGCATGCGCAGGCCTGACGGAAGCGCAGATCACCATCATGGGCTATGAGGCCGCCGCCGCGTTCGAGCCCGAGGCGCAAACGCGGGCCGAGGATTTGAGCAGCGCCTTCGCCGGCTTGCTTGCCGCTGGCCGCGCCA
>DATJCV010000286.1:0-5558 GCA_035497775.1 Burkholderiaceae bacterium
GCGCCAAGGAATTCTTTGACATCACCGACGACGACTGGGAGCAGATGTTCCAGGTCAACGTCCTGAGCGGCGTGCGCCTGTCGCGTCATTACGCCAAGGGCATGCAGGCCAAGGGCTGGGGGCGGATCCAGTTCATCTCCAGCGAATCGGCGCTGAACATCCCGGTCGAAATGGTCCATTACGGCGTCAGCAAGGCGGCGCTGCAGGGACTTTCGCGCGGCCTGGCGAAAGTGCTGGCAGGCACTGGCGTCACCGTCAATTCGATCCTGCCGGGGCCGACCCGCACGGCGGGCGCAATCGCCATGCTCGACCGCATGGCCAAGGAACAAGGCATCTCCGCGACGGAAATGGAAGCCCGCTTCCTGCGCGAGAATCGCCCCTCGACGCTGATCCGGCGCTTCGCCAGCCCCGAAGAAGTCGCCAATCTTTGCGTCTACGCCGCCTCGCCCCAGGCCAGCGCGACCACCGGAGCAGCGCTGCGCGTCGAAGGCGGGATCGTCGAAAGCATCGCCTGAATTCCCGGCCGCCCCGGCGCCGGGACGGCGGCCTGCCGCCTCTGGCACCGGGTTTCCACCCAATTTATCCCGCAGGAGCGCAAGCCATGCCCGTCTCATCATCCGCCCGAATCAAGGCGAACAACCCGGCCCGCCTGATCCTTCGCCTGTGCAAGCACTGGGGCCACAAATTCCCGGTCAGCTTCGATGAACGCCAGGGTGACGTTCAGTTGAGCATCGGCCGTTGCCTGATGCAGGCGCAGGTTGGCGAATTGGAGGTGCGCCTGGAAAGCGGCGACGCCGAACAACTGCAGAAGCTCGAAGAGGTGGTGGCCGATCATCTGCAACGCATGGCCGGGGCCGAGGCGCTGAACATCGAGTGGCGCCGTTGAGGCACCCGCCCTGCCGGTTCGCGTGAGTCGGGCGGAAGACTGCCGCTTGGGTGTAAACCATGGGAGTATATTGAAAACTCTACCATTTCATATACGGAATAAGCAACTCATGCATGGAGTATATGGAAATGGCACAGCATTCCGGAAACCCGGCAGCGCCGCCAGCGGCCCTACGCCAGCTTTTCCGCCGCCACCAGCACCCCATCCGCATCCGCATAAATCCAGTTGCCGGGATCGACCGCGACGCCGGCGATCATCACGCGCACGTTGCGCTCGCCGGCGCCCTTCTTGGCGCTGCGCTGGGGATGGGTGGCCAGCGCGCGCACGCCGATGGCGCAGGCATTGATCTCTTCCGAATCGCGGATGCAGCCGTCGACGACGATGCCGGCCCAGCCGTTCTTTTCGGCCAGCTGGCCGAGATTGCCGCCGACCAGCGCGCAGCGCCGGCTGCCGCCGCCATCGATCACCAGCACATGGCCATTGCCAGGCGTTTCCAGCGTGGCGCGCACCAGCGCGTTGTCTTCGAACACTTTCAGCGTGGTCGCCGGGCCGGCGAATTTGAGGCGGGCGCCGAATGCGGCGAACAGCGGCGGCAGCACCGCCAGGCCGCGTCCGGCCAGCTTGTCTTCGTGGGCGTCGCAAATGTCGCAGGTGGCAAAAGACATGGAATTCCTCTCAGCAGTCGAATAAACAAGCGCCGATTATATGGATCCGGCACGATGAAGTCTCTCTCATCGTGTCCATTTCTCATCCTCTCGCAAAGAGGATGCAGCTTCAGACGGCTTGCGCGTCCAGCGCGTTTTTCCGTGCGGTATTGCTGCCGACCCGGACCGCGGTCAGGATCGCCAGGAACTGGAATACGCCAACCAGCATGAACACCCAGGCCGGATGGCTGCCGTCCATCATCGCGCCGAACATCAGCGGTGAAATCGCCAGTCCGATGTCATTGCCGGAATACACCACGCCATACACGCGGCCGGTAGCATTTTTCGGCGCCGCCGCCCGGATCATCAGATCGCGCGACGGCCCGGCCACGCCAGCACCGAAACCGACCCCGCCCATCAGCACGATCGCCAGCAGCGCCGACACCACGCCGGCTGCGATCAGTATCGCCATCACGCCGGAAGCCGCCAATGCCATGGCGATGATGCGATCCGGCCGCTCGCTCTTGGAGGCGGCGAAACCGCCGATCACCATACCCACCGCCGACGCCAGCATGTAGGCGGTAAAGCCGGTGGTGGCCCATGCCAGCGGCATGCCGTACAGGTCGCGCAGGCTGGTCGAGGAAAAGCTCTGGATACCGCCCAGCGCCAGCGCATTGATCAGGAAGAAGGCGAAACACATCCAGATTTCCGGCAGCCGCATGAAACCGAGCAGATCGACTTTAGGCAAGCCACCCTCGTGCGCCGCGGCCACGCTGGCCTGCGCCACCTCGGTCTGCAGCAAATGGCGGTATGTCACCAGCACCGCCAGCACAGCCAGCGGAATGAAGGCGGCGCACAACAGCGCCATGCGCCAGCTGGAAACGCTGGCAATCCCGGCCAGGAACACCGGCGCCGCGGCCCAGCCGAGGTTGCCGGAAATTCCGTGCACCGAAAACGCATGCGCCAGCCGCTCCTTGGAAACACGCTTGTTGAGCAGCGTGAAATCGGACGGATGGAATACGCTGTTGCCGAGTCCGGCCAGCATCGAGCCGGCCAGCAGCATCGAATAGTTCTGCGCCACCGACAACACCAGTGCCGACACGATCAGGCAGCCCATGCCGAAAAACAGCACGGTGCGCGCGGTCAACCGATCGACCACGAAACCGGCCAGCGCCTGGCCGATGCCCGACACGACGAAAAACACCGTCATCAGGAAGCCGAGTTCCGCATACGACAGGCTGAAAGCATCCTTGAGCCACGGAAACAGCGGTGCCAGGATCAGATGGAAAAAGTGGGAAACGCCATGGGCGACGCCGACCAGGCCGATCACCTGGGCGTCCTGGCGCAAATTGGAAACCGCTGCGGTCATGCGCATCTTTCAAAAACTGGAGGAATACGCTTAGTGTATGCAAAAAGCGAGAGTCTGTTTTAAGATAGAAAGACATTTTTTATCGAATATCCGCCAATGCAAAACCCGATGCCGGTCCGCCCCCTGACCCACACCGCGCCGCGCCCACCCGGCTTCGAGCCGAGCGCCGAGCGTCCGGTGCGCTTGCTGGCGCGCGACCTGCAGGGCGCCGAGGTATTGCGCTTGCACAGCCACCCCTGGGGCCAGGTGACTTATGCGCTGGAAGGCATCGTGCGGGTCAGCGCCGGCAACAGCAACTGGATCGTGCCGCCGCTGCGCGCGATCTGGATTCCGCCCGGCCTGCTGCATGAAATCGTCACCCTGGAACGGGCGCGGCTGCGCGTGCTGTACATCGACTCCGGCAGCGCCCCGTTCGCCGGCCAGGATTGCAAGGTGCTGGAGGTGTCGCCGCTGCTGCGCGAACTGATCGTCGCGCTGGCCGCCAGCGACGGCATCGGCACGCGCGAATCCCTGGTGCGGGCGCTGATCCTGGAGGAATTGGGCAAGCTGGCGACCTTGCCGATCTGTGTGCCGATGCCGGACGACAAGCGCTTGAAACTGCTGTGCGAGATGCTGATCGCCGACCCCGCTTCGCCGCGCACGCTGGACCAGTGGGCGGCCCGCGTCGGCGCCTCGCCGCGCACGCTGGCGCGGCTGTTCGAGCGCGAACTGGGCATGAATTTCGGCGCCTGGCGCCAGCAGATGCGACTGGCGCATGCGGCACCGCTGATCACGCGCGGCCTGCCGCTGGCACAGGTGGCGGCGGAACTCGGCTACGCCAGCCAGTCGGCATTTTCGGCGATGTTCAAGAAAACCTTCGGCCAGTCGCCGTCCGCCTACTTCGCGCGCACATCGAATTGACCGGAGGCGCGGCCTGAATGGAAACCTAGACGTGGGAGCGATGCCGTTCGATGCAGGTGCGCAGCACTTCGTCGCCCGGCTTTTGCCGCCAGTTCCCGGCTGAAGTTGCCGTTGCTTTTGGATTTGAGCTTGCATGCATTCCTGCCCAAGCCCACGGGAACGGCAAACGGCGGTTTGCTGGCACCTGTCGCCATAGCGCGACCATCCACCCGCAAACCGCCGCCTTTCCCTTATCGTTTAAACCGCATCACGCAGCCTTTTCAAACATCAAAGCACCCTGCCTGACATCCACCCGCACCACATCCTTCGGCCCAAACTTCCCTTCCAGGATCAGCTTCGACAGCGGGTTTTCGATTTCCTGCTGGATCGCCCGCTTCAACGGTCGCGCGCCGTAGACCGGATCGAAGCCGGCCTCCGCCACTTTCTGCAAGGCGTCGTCGGACACCTCCATCCCCATTTCCATCCGGGCCAGCCGCTGCTCCAGGATATGCAGCTGGATTTTCGCGATGGCGCCGATGTTCTTCTCGTCGAGCGCGTGGAACACCACGATCTCATCGATGCGGTTGATGAATTCGGGCCGGAAATGGTTGCGGACTTCCGCCAGCACCGACAGCTTCACCAGCGCCGGATCGCTTTCCTCCATCGCCTGGATCTTTTGCGAACCGAGGTTCGAGGTCATCACGATCACCGTGTTCTTGAAATCGACGGTGCGGCCTTGGCCGTCGGTCATGCGGCCGTCGTCCAGCACCTGCAGCAGCACGTTGAACACGTCCTGGTGCGCCTTCTCGATCTCGTCGAGCAGGATCACACTGTACGGTTTCCTGCGCACCGCCTCGGTCAGGTAGCCGCCTTCCTCGTAGCCGACATAGCCCGGCGGCGCGCCGATCAGGCGCGCCACCGAATGCTTCTCCATGAATTCGCTCATGTCGATGCGGATCATGGATTCCTCGGTATCGAACAGGAACGCCGCCAGCGCCTTGCACAGCTCGGTCTTGCCGACCCCGGTCGGACCCAGGAACATGAACGAGCCGTACGGCCGGTTGGGGTCGGACAGGCCGGCGCGCGAACGGCGGATCGCATCCGACACCGCGACGATCGCCTCGTGCTGGCCGATCACGCGCTGGTGCAGCTGGTCTTCCATGTGCACCAGCTTGTCGCGCTCGCCCTGCATCATCTTCGACACCGGGATGCCGGTCGCGCGCGACACCACCTCGGCGATTTCCTCGGCGCCGACCTGGGTGCGCAAGAGCTTCGGCTTGCCGGCTTCGGCGTCGCTGCTTTCGGCCTGCTTCAGCTGCGCCTTCAGCTCGGGCAGCTTGCCGTATTCGATCTCGGCGGCTTTTTGCCAGTCGCTCTTGCGCTTGGCATCTTCCATCTGCTGGATCGCCTTCTCGATCTCTTCCTTGATGTGGGCGCCGCCCTGCACCACCGCTTTTTCCGCTTTCCAGACCTCTTCCAGATCGGCGTATTCCTGCTGCAGCTTGCCGATCTCTTCCTCGATCAGCGCCAGCCGTTTCAACGACGCCTCGTCGGTTTCCTTTTTCACCGCCTCGCGCTCGATCTTCAGCTGGATCATGCGGCGGTCGAGCCGGTCCATCACTTCCGGCTTGGAATCCATCTCGATCTTGATCTTGGAGGCGGCTTCGTCGATCAGGTCGATCGCCTTGTCCGGCAGGAAGCGGTCGGTAATATAGCGATGCGACAGCTCGGCGGCCGCCACGATCGCCGGGTCGGTGATCTCGACCTTGTGATGCACTTC
>DATJCV010000287.1:0-1897 GCA_035497775.1 Burkholderiaceae bacterium
AGGGATTGGCCATGCGGCCGCGCGTCTTGCTGCTGGACGAAGTGAATGCCGGCCTCAACAATGCCGAAATCGACCAGGCGCTGGTACTGATTCGCGCCATTGCGGCGCAAGGAGTGACTATCCTGCTGATCGAGCATTTGATGAAGGTGGTGCTCAACGTCAGCACCCGGCTGATCGTGCTGCACCATGGCGAGCTGATTGCCTCCGGGCCGCCGCAGCAGGTGGTGACCGACCCCGCTGTAATGCGCGCCTATCTGGGACGCAGGTATTCGAATACGGAAACCTCGGCCGAATCAGCAGCGCTCCATACGGTGAGCGGTTCCACAACCACGGAGGTGCATCATGGCTGAACCATTATTGTCGGTACGCAATGTGCACTCCGGTTATGGCGACGTGCGCGTGCTGTGGGGGGTGGATTTTGATGTGCCGAAGGGCCAGATCTGTTGTCTGGTCGGTTCCAATGGCGCGGGAAAATCCACCTTGATGCGCACGGTCTCGGGACTTGTACATCCGACCCAGGGCGAAATCCGCTTTGCCGGGCAAAGCATGACCGACAGCACATCGCGCCAGGTGGTGCAGGCCGGGATTGCGCATGTGCCGGAAGGCCGGCGCCTGTTTCGCGGCATGTCGACCCAAGACAATCTCTTGATGGGAGCCTATTGCCGCGAGGACAGCAGAGCCGCCATCCTCGAGGATCTGGAACGGATGTACGACATCTTTCCCGTCCTCTCGGAGCGGCGCAATCAGGACGCCACGACTATGTCCGGCGGCGAGCAGCAGATGTGCGCGATCGCGCGCGGTCTGATGGGTCGGCCAAAGTTGTTGCTTATCGACGAACTGTCGCTCGGCCTGGCACCGACTATGGTGGACATTCTGTGCGAGACCTTGCAGCGGGTATGCGCCGACGGGCTGACCATGCTTCTAGTCGAACAGGACATCACCGTGGCGCTGGAGTTGGCAAGCCATGCATTCGTGATGGATTCCGGAAAAATCGTCCTGTCCGGCCCCAGCGACGAAGTCCGTGACAATCCGCGCGTCCACGAAGCCTACCTGGGAACGTCGTAACGGCGTTTCATCCCCTTTTCACCGCAGCATGCCGTCCCCGGACGGCATTTATATCCATTGATTATTGGAGGAGTTATGTCGCAAGTCGTATCGTTTGAAGATGGCGGATATCGCTTTATTCGAGGGGTATTTCCCTATTCGGCAGGTGTTGCTGCGGCCCCTGGGTTCGAAATCGAACGCGTTCGCTTGAGTCGCCCGCTGTCGTTCGCGGAAGGCTTCAGTGCGATTGAAGCCCATCTTAATGCGGTTGGTCGTCCGCTGACCGCCTTCTGCGCGTGTGAAATGCGGTCGCCGAAACCGTTTTCGGAAGGTAGCTTTGGTGATTTCAATACCACCTATGTAAATAAGCTGAAGTCCTGGAATATTTACCGCAACGACACCAACCCGATCGCGCGCAGCAATGTTTGCCCGATCATCCTGCCTCCGGATGAGCCCAGCCTGTATGCCTTTTCTTACACTGTCCCGCTGATAGGCGCCACCTTGCGCCAGAGTTTCGTTATCGCGGGTAGCGCCGAAGCTCCGGAGGGGATGCCGAACTACCGTGACTACATCATCCGACTTGAGGATACCTCGCCCGATGGTATACGTGAAAAAGCTTGCTGGACCCTGGGAGAAATGGAACGCCGCCTGGCCGCTCTTGGTTTTGGCTGGGGCGACACCACCGCAACCCAGCTCTATACAGCGCACGATAGCTGGCCGTTCATTGAAGAAGAGCTGGCAAAGCGCGGCGCCATGCGCAACGGCATGACCTGGCACTATACGCGCCCGCCAGTCATCAACCTCGAATATGAGCTGGATACACGCGGTGTCTATCGGGAATTGGTGATCTGAG
>DATJCV010000288.1:0-2640 GCA_035497775.1 Burkholderiaceae bacterium
CGGCGCTCATCGAAAACCAAAATTCGGAAACGCCGCACCTGGCTCGCCAGCAGCAGCTTCAAGGCAACGCCATCCCGACATAATTTTCCGCCAGCACGCTCGACGCCGCGCGTGAGCCGACCACGTACTCCAATTCCGAACGCTGCATCCGGTACTGGAAGCCCGACTCGTCATCCAGGCGATGCAACATGGAGGTCATCCACCACGAAAAATGTTCCTTGCGCCAGACGTGGCGCAAGCAGGTGGCCGAATAGGCCTGCAGCAAGTCGTCGCGCCCGGCTTGATAGTGCGCCGTCAGCGCCGCGGCCAGCACCTTGACGTCAGCCAATGCCGCATTCATGCCTTTGGCGCCGGTCGGCGGCACGATGTGGGCGGCGTCGCCAGCCAGGAACAGTTTGCCGTACTGCATCGGTTCAGCGACGAAGCTGCGCATCGGCGTCACGCCTTTTTGCAGGATCGGCCCTTCGTTCAGCTTCCAGCCATCGTCCGTTTCGAGGCGGGTATGCAGTTCGTTCCAGATACGCTCATCCGACCACTGCGTCAGATCCTCGCTCGGCTTGCACTGTAAATAGAGCCGCGTGATCTGCGGCGAGCGCATGGAAAACAAGGCAAAGCCGCGCTGGTGCTGGGCATAGATCAATTCATGGGCGGCCGGCGCAGCCTGAGCCAGGATCCCTAGCCAGGCGAATGGATAGGTGCGCTCGAACTGCCGGATCACGCCGGCTGGAATCGCGCTACGGGATACGCCGTGGAAGCCGTCGCAGCCGGCGATGGTGTCGCATTCGATCTGTGCCGTCTCGCCGTTGTGGCGGAAGCGGATTTTGGCAAGGCCGGCGGCCTGCTCGCCGAAATTTTCCAGGCTGACATCGCTGACTTCGAACAATATCCGGCCGCCGGCCGCAAGCCGGGCGGCGATGATGTCCTTGACTACTTCCTGCTGGCCATAGACCGTCACCGCCCGGCCGGTCAGGGCGCGGAAATCGATCCGGTGACGGCGGCCGCCGAACAGCAGGTCGATTCCCTCATGCACCAATCCCTGTGCCTGCAGGCGCGCGCCCAATCCGGACTGGTTCAGCAAGTCGACACTGCCCTGCTCCAGTACCCCGGCCCGGATCCGTTGCTCGATATATTCGCGCGTGTGGCGTTCGAGTACGACCGACTCGATGCCCTGCAGATGCAACAGATGCGACAACAGCAGCCCCGCCGGACCTGCGCCGATGATGCCAACCTGAGTACGCATGTGCTACTCCTCGCACTGAAAAGAGGTGGCGGAAGAACCGAACAAGGGCCTTGCCACATCAGCACCACCCGAGCGAAATGTTCGTCTATCGCACATATAGTTGCTTATCGAACAGTTGTTGCGATAATATGATTCGCAGCTGAAGCTGTCAAGAATCGGCCGTGGCTCTCTAAACCACGCCTGTGAGTAGTTATACTTTCCAACAGACAGCACAGCCAAAGTTGCGCCGCCTGGCAAATATCATCAACAAACGGCGAACAGTCGTATCGATTTCACCAAGGGAGACAGGCATGAAATTCAGCAAAGTACTGCAGTCGATAACCGCCAGCGCGGCCCTGGCCTTGATCAGCTTCGCCGCGCAAGCCGAAGACACCATCAAGGTGGGTCTGATCGCACCGTTCTCCGGCCCCTTCGCCGATTACGGCAAGCAGATGGATGCCGGCATCAAGGCTTACCTGAAGCTGCATGGCGACAAAGTGGGCGGCAAGAAAATCGAAATCATCCTGAAAGATACGACCGGTCCCGTGCCCGAAATTGCCAAGCGGCTGGCGCAGGAATTGGTCGTGCGCGACAAAGTGGATTTCCTGGCCGGCTTCGGCCTGACGCCGGAAGCGCTGGCGGTGGCGTCCATTTCCGCCCAAGCCAAGAAGCCGATGATCATCATGAACGCCGCCACCTCGATCATCACCACCAAATCCGATTACATCGCGCGCGTCTCGATGACGCTGCCGCAGATTTCGGCGCCGATGGGCACCTGGGCCGTCAAGAATGGCATCAAGAAGGTGGTGACGCTGGTGGCTGATTACGGCCCCGGCATCGATGCGGAAACCGCCTTCAAAACAAACTTCGCCGGCGGCGGCGGCCAGGTCACCGAATCGATCCGGGTGCCGCTGAAGAATCCGGACTTCGCCCCTTACATACAGCGCATCAAGGACGCCAAGCCGGATGCGGTGTTCGTGTTCGTACCGGCCGGCGAGCAGGGCATCGCTTTCATGAAAGGCTATCGGGAGCGCGGCTTGGCGGAAGCCGGTATCAAGGTCATCGCCACCGGCGCCCTGACCGATGACCACGTGCTGAACGCGATGGGCGAGCCGATCATGGGCGTCATCACCACCTTTCACTATTCGGCCGACCACAAGTCGCCGGCCAACGAGAAATTCCTGAAAGCCTTCGCCGAAGCCAACCCAAATGGCGGCCGTCCGAACTTCATGGCCGTCGCTGCCTACGACGGCATGGCGGCGATCTATGAAGTCAGCAAGAAGTTAAACGGCCAGATCGACGGTGACAAGGCGATGGCCATCCTGAAAGGCATGACGATCGACAGCCCGCGCGGCCCGATCACGATCGACTCGAAAACGCGCGACGTGGTGCAGACCGTGTATGTGCGCAAGGTGGAAAAA
>DATJCV010000289.1:0-4781 GCA_035497775.1 Burkholderiaceae bacterium
GCCGGTCTGGCGCGCAGTGGCGGAAGTGGATACGGTGCTGGAAGCGCCATTCCGGCATGGCGCGCTGCAATTGCGCGAACGCTGGAAGTTTGCCCGTCGCCTGCGCCAGCGCGGCTATGCCGAAGCCTACGTGCTACCGAATACATTCAAGTTCGCGCTGATTCCCTGGCTGGCCGGCATTCCGCGCCGCATCGGCTATCGCGGCGAGATGCGCTACGGCTTGCTGAATGTGGTGCATCACAATCCCTCCGGCGCGCGACGGCCGATGCTGCCGTTCTATGCGGCCCTGGCCGATGCGCCGGCGCGGCATACGCCGCCATCCTCGGCCTTGCCGCGCCCGCGGCTGGCGCTGACGGCGGAGCAGGCCGACCAGGAGGCGACGCGGATCGGCCTGCGGCCCGGCAAGCCGTTCATCGCCTTCGCGCCGGGCGCGGAATTCGGCCCGGCCAAACGCTGGCCGCCGCGTCATTTCGCGGAATTGGCGCGCATCATTCGCCATGCCTATCCCGAGGCGCAGATCGCGCTGCTCGGCTCCAGCAAGGACCGGGAGGTGTGTGACGAGATCGTTGCCGCCGCGCCCTGGCTGCAGAATCTGGCTGGCGCCACCACGCTGGGCCAGGCGATCGCCGTGCTGGCCAAGGCGGCGGCGGTGGTCAGCAATGATTCCGGCCTGATGAATATCGCCTCGGCGCTGAACCGCCCCATTGTCGTCATGTACGGGCCGACCGATATGAAGCATACGCCGCCATTCTCCGACGTGGCGCAGGCGGTATCGCTGCACCTGGAATGCTCGCCCTGCCACCAGCGCGAGTGTCCGCTCGGTCACCACGACTGCATGAACAAGCTGTCGGCGGACATGGTATGGCAGCCGCTGCGGGCGATGCTGGACGGCCGCCGACCATGATTGCTCAACCCATGAACACTGCAGAGGCATTTTGAACAAGCAACTGTTTCAAGCTGCACCAAGTTGGGAGATATTGTCTGCGGACAGACTGATGGTGCTGTGCTTCGCCGCCTTCCCGTTATTCGCATTGATATGGCGTGGATGGATTAACGCCTGTCTGTTGATCTCCTTGCTGCTGTCAGTCTACGTGCTGCTCAGGCGCGGCAGAAAGCAGGCGGGCGTTGTTTCCGCTGAAGGCACCCAACTCTGGGTGCGGATATTTTCCCTGGCGTTGGCCGCGCCCGTGGCGGCGGTTTTCCTGGGTCAATTGTTCCGACGGGAATTCGTCTGGTCGTATTACGACAGCGCTTCCAAATTCCTATTTGCGATTCCGCTGCTGCTGGTGATCCTGCGCAGGCGGATCAATGTCATCAGGCTCCTCGAATATGCGGTGCCCGCCGCCATCTTCATTACCGGGCTTAGCATCCTGATCCATCCGAACCTGCATTGGGGGCCCGATCGGCTGACCACCTCGTTCGTCGACCCGCTGACATTCGGCAGCATCTGCTTGACTATGGCTCTGATCAGCCTCGTTTCCATCGACCTGCAGGGCCAGGACCCGGCGTGGGTACGGCTGTATAAGCTGACCGCGTTCGTGGCCGGCCTGTACCTGTCCTTTTTGTCCGGCAGCCGCACCGGCTGGCTGGCGTTGCCGATCGTGCTCTGGCTATGGCTGCGTTTCAAAAGGAATGTCCCGAACTGGATGATCTTCACTGCGGTCGCGCTTTTCTGCGGAGCGGTGTATTTTTCCGTTCCTATCGTCAAGCTCCGTATCGATATCGGGATCGGCGAATTGTTGCATTATCAATGGGATGGTGTGAACCGCGACACTTCGGTTGAAATGCGCCTCTCGTTTTATCGTATAGGCTGGTATTTGTTCTGCCAGAATCCGCTGGGGGGGTGGGGCGACAAGGGGTTCAAGCTGCTCTTGTCGGCGCCCGAATTGCGGGAATTCGCATCGGACTTTGCCATTGGATTTACCCTCAATACCGGCTTCCATAACGAAGTGATCACCAACATGGTCAGATCGGGAGTCTGGGGATTGATTTCCAGCCTAGGCCTGTTCCTGGCGCCGCTGGCGTTGTTCGTGCAAGGCTTGCGTTCACCCTCTGTCGTGGTCAGAAGCCATGCCTTGCCGGCTCTTGGCTATCTTGCTTGCGTGCTGGTCAGTGGCATGAGCACCGAAGTCTTCAACTTAAAATATACAGCTTCTTTTCACGCTATGATGCTGGCCAGTTTCGCAGGCACGCTGTTGATGCTGATGCGTAGTGAACATACCCCGCAGAATTCATGAATCCGAAAAAATATTCGATTACCTTTGCCTGCTATAACCAGGTCGACTACACCAGGCAGTGCGTAGATAGTATGGTCCGGCATGGTCTTGATCTTGGGCGATTGGTGGTGATCGACAACGGCTCCACCGACCAGACACGCGACTATCTGCGCAGCCTGCCGCTGGGCGGGGCGATCTTCAATCAGGCCAATCTGGGCTGCGGCGTGGCCTGGAATCAGGGCGCGCTGGTGCAGCAGGCGGAATGGACGATCGTCATGAACAACGATGTCCTGGTGTCGGCCGGATGGATCGAAAACATGATCGACACGGCCGAGCGGCACGGTTTGAAAATAGTTTCACCAGGGTTGATTGACGGCGCGCTCGATTACGACTTTGACGCGTTTGCCACTGATGCCAGCAACAGGATGAAGGATGTCCTGCGCGTCGGCGCTTGCCATGCGGTTTGCATGGCAATCCATCAATCGGTCTGGATGGAGATCGGTTATTTCCAACCGGTGCCGAAACTGCTCGGCTTCGAAGACACGCTATTCTTCAACGAAGCCGAGAAAGCCGGAATTGTGATGGCTACCACCGGTGCATCCTGGCTGCATCATTACGGCTCGGTCACGCAAACGGCGATGAAAATCGAACGCGGCTTGGCGAAGAAGGACGGTCTGGGCAATCGCTACAACTATCGCTTGCTGCAGCAAGGCTGGCTGGAGCGCAAGCTCAAGAAGGTTCGGCGCAAGCAGCGGCAGCAGGCTTGGCGCAGTGCGGAAATAGCCGCGCATGGCATGTCGCTGCATGGCGAGCGCGGGAGCGGCAAATTTGCCTGGATTTGAACAGCGCCTTTCTTGTGACATGACACTTATCCCAGTCGACGTTTCATAAAATCGACAGGCCGCCGGAAAGTTAGTGAGCTGGCTTTAATACATCGAAAATCAATTACATCAACCAGCAAATTCACTATGGAACTTTCGACAGATTTGATTCTTGCCAAGGTAGCAGAGCTTTCTCGCTCGCAATTCAGGGGAGGAAGCTATCTGGATATCGGTTCTGGAACTGGCGCGCTGATCCAAATGATTCGTCTGCAACATCCGACGATCGAGATTTCCGCATGCGACTACACGGATTCATTGATGACAGTTCCAGGGCAGAACGTCGATATTGCCAATCTCAACGAAGATGCTTTGCCCTATGCCGCGGAAACCTTCGACTTGGTAACTTGTACCGAGGTCATTGAACACCTTGAGAACTATCGTAAGCTGATTCGAGAGGTATTCCGGGTTACAAAGTCGGGCGGCGCGGCCATCTTCACAACTCCGAACGTTTTGAATCTCCAATCAAGGCTGCGCTTTTTCTTTTTCGGTTTTTGGAATTTGTTTGGGCCTCTGCCGATCGGGAGGGCGGAACACTATTCAACCGTTGGACACATCACGCCGGTTCCTATTTTTACCTGGCGCATGCCCTCGCCGAATCAGGATTCACGGTGAGCGGTTTGGAAATCGACAAATCACAGCGCTCCGCGATTCCCAAGCTGTTTCTGTGGTGGCCATGCATAGCCTTCTTTGGTTTTTTTGCAAGGCGACGCGAGATCCGCAAGTATCGCACTGTTGATCACGGCAACCTGGGCATCGTTTCCCGCATGAACAGCATGAAGATGCTGCTTGGTCGAACCATCGTTGTGATCGCTAGAAAGGATGCCGCCAAACCAGTATAGCGAGCAACATAGGCAAGCGTGAATCTTCATTTAAATTGTAGCCCTTCATTCGGCCAGTGGATCGACGCGATTCCTTTAGATTAAAGCGGCTTTTCGGACAGGAATTGCGCCATTTTCTCGCCCATCAGGATATACCCGTTGGTGCTCAGATGAGTGTCGTTGGGCAGATATAGATCGGTAATTCGATTCGCGTTGGCTTGGAATGCTGCCAGCAGGTCGAGGCTGCGCACACCAGCAGCGATAAGCGAGGCGCTAACATTCCGATCGGAGCCGGCGGGAAATGCCTTGCTCAACAGGCACTTGCGGTAAACCGACAGTTTGTCGGGCACGACGATCAGGATGAATTGCTTGCCGCGCGCCCGCGCCGCTTCCTGAAGCTGCAGGATATTGGCGGCCGCCCGCGCCAAGTCGCCATCTTGCCACTGGAATTTGTCCTCGTCCTGTGAGTAGTACAGGAACCGATCCGGGCGGCGATGCGAGAATTTGGCGCAGCGGCTGTCAATTGGGGCATTCACGGCCATGTTGCTGCGGATTGTCGAAGCCGGATTCCGTTGCATTTCCAGAGCATTGAGACTGACCTCGAACGTGCGGTAGATATGCCATTCTGGGGGCCAAGTGTGGCGAGTCGTGGCGGTGGTCCAGGCGCCTATTTCAAAGGGTTGCGGCGTTTTTGGCGAACATTCCGGGAGGTCGCGGAAGCGAGGCAACAGAACCCGTTCAACAGTCTCGATGATGATGGTTGTCGCCGATGGATGATTCAAGGCATGCGCTAGCCAGTTGCGAACGCAGCCGTCGCGGCCAAGTTCGAAACTCTGCACTTTCTGGCCGGATTTTTCGGTTACGAC
>DATJCV010000290.1:0-12952 GCA_035497775.1 Burkholderiaceae bacterium
ATCAGCACGTTCAGCGGCCGGTCGACTTCCCTGACCACGGTGGCGATGTCGGTCATGCTGCGCAAGCCGGGCGCATACAGCACGTCGGCTCCGGCTTCCTGATAGGCCTGCAGCCGCCGGATGGTGTCGGCCAGGTCGGGACGGCCATTCAGGAAATTTTCGGCGCGGCCGGTCAACGTGAACGGGAATGGCAATCCATGCGCCGCTTCGGCCGCCGCGCGCATGCGTTCGACCGCCAGTTCAAACGGATAAATCGGTTGGTCGGCGCGGCCAGTCGCATCTTCGATCGAACCGCCGACCAGACCGGCGGCAGCGCCCAGGCGGATAGTTTCGGCGGCCGCTTCGGGCGCATCGCCGAAGCCGTTTTCCAGATCGGCGCTAAGCGGCAGGTCGGTCGCGGCTACCAGCGCGGCGATGTGCTCGATGGCCTGCTCGCGATGGATGGTGTTGTCGCGCTGGCCGAGCGAGAATGCATGGCCGGCGCTAGTGGTGGCCAGCGCCTCGAAGCCGAGCGCCGCCAGCAAGCGCGCCGTGCCGACGTCCCACGGGTTGGGAATGACGAACGCGCGCTGCCGTTGATGCAGTGCGCGAAAACGGGTTCCTTTTTCGAATTGGGTCGGCATGGCATACCTCGTGCAAGTTTGGCGCGGCTTGGCCTCCCATATATACACCAAATGCCGAAGCGGGAGGTAGCCGCCTGCGCCTTTCCCTGCGCCCGCCGTGGACAGCCGCCGGGCTTATGAATTTTCCGCCAGGCTGCCCTGATCAGTGCCGGGGATCTGTGCGAGCAAACCGCGATGCGCGCTTTCGATGGCGCCGCTGCCGGACGCCAGTTGCAGCGCCGGTGCCGCCGTCTGCATGTCTTCGAGCTTGAACATGCTGACCAATTGCACCAGGTTGGTGGTCTGTTCCTGCAGCGATTCGGCGGCGGCGGCGGCTTCCTCCACCAGTGCCGCGTTCTGTTGCGTCATGCCGTCCATGTCGGTGACGGCCTCATTGATCTGTTCGATGCCGGCTTCCTGCTCCCGGCTGGCCGAACTGATTTCGCCCATGATGTCGGTCACGCGCTGGACGCTGGCGACAATTTCGTTCATGGTCGCGCCGGCCTCCTTGACCAGCTTGCCGCCGGCTTCGACTTTGTCGACCGAATCGCCGATCAATGTCTTGATCTCTTTGGCGGCCGACGCCGAGCGTTGCGCCAGGCTGCGCACCTCGGCCGCGACCACCGCGAAGCCGCGCCCCTGTTCACCGGCGCGGGCCGCTTCCACCGCCGCATTCAGCGCCAGAATATTGGTCTGGAACGCGATGCTGTCGATCACGCCGATGATGTCGACAATCTTCCTCGACGACTCGTTGATCGAATACATGGTATCGACCACGTGCGATACCACCTCCCCGCCCTTGACCGCCACGCTGGATGCCGATGCCGCCAACTGGTTGGCCTGGTGGGCATTGTCGGCGTTTTGCTTGACGGTCGAGGTCAATTCTTCCATCGAGGACGCGGTTTTTTCCAGCGCGCTGGCTTGTTGTTCGGTGCGCGACGACAGGTCCAGATTGCCGGCCGCAATCTCGCTCGAGGCCGTGGCGATGGTTTCGGTGCCGGCGCGCACTTCGCCCACCATTCGCACCAGGCTGTCATTCATGTGCTTGATGCCTTGCAGCATCTTGCCGATTTCGTTGGTCGATTTGATTTCGATTTTTTGCGTCAAGTCGCCGGCCGCGATGCCGCTGATGACTTTCACGCCGGCCTCGAGCGGATGCGTGACCACTTTGCGAATGAACGGGTAAATCAGCAGCAGCAGCGGGATGCAACTGAGGATGGCGGTGAAAATCGATTTGATGCGCTGGTCGGCGATGATCGCATTCGCCTCGTCCAGCGGGATTTTCATGCTGACCACGCCCAGCACGGAATTTTCCGGCACCTGGTGGCAGGACATGCAGTTCTTGCCAAGATAGTTCTGCGAGGCCAGGGCGGGCCGCACCGCGCGCAGGTATTCTCCCTGGCTGTCGGACTCGACCTGCACCACTTGCTGGCCGCTGCGCAGCACCTGTTGTTCCAGCGCATCCGGATTGCCCGCATCCTGAGCGTTGCCCGGCCCGAATGCCTTGATCACGCCTTCCCCGCGAATCACCCGCACGTCACGTATCGAATTGAGCTGTTTCAACTGGTCGAGAAAAACCGCGCGCTGATCGATGGTGCCGGTCACCATCATGCCGGTCAGCCCGGCCATGGTGGCTTCGTGCATGCTGAGCGAAAAACCGCGCGCCTGGCCGATGGTCGTTTCACGGTAGACATGATCTTGCCAGACGATGATGGCCGACCATATGACCAGCAAGGCGGCGCCGATGATGATCAAGAGTTGCACCCAGATTTTCATATTGGTAACGCGCAACATATCTAGTTCTTTCCTGGCTAGGACGGTGAAGGGAGCGGCGGGGAATTTGCTTGGCGGGATCTGGCGGACAAGTGAGAAAACCCTACTGGTTTCAAGGTTAAACAAAAATAAAGAATTGGTCTACGGAAATATGCAAATTGACACCACCCGGTGTGCGCTAGCGGCTCATGCGGCCGGCGCGCCGGGCGGAAAAAGCGGTCGCGCCGCACCGTCCGGGGCAGGCGCAGGCCGGCGCTTCGGGAAATCGCCTTGAAGATGCCTGAGTATGTTGAAATTTACCAGTCTGCACGCGCGATACCGCGCAGCATAATAGAGAGTATATGGATCACTCGACGACGTACTACCGTCGCGCCGCCTGCTTCAGGCCGGGACCGGCACGAACAAGCGCCCATGCTGGCTATCGATCACCCGAAAGCCGCAGCCGAACGCCTGCTGCAGGATCGGCGCCGTCAGCACCTCGGCCACCGTTCCCAGCCAGTGCCGCCCTGCTCCCAGGATCAAGGCATGCGTGGTGAAGCGGGCCGTCAGATTCAAGTCATGGCAGGCGGCGATCACGGCTTTGCCGGCACCGGGCTGCAGCGCCAGATCGCGCAGCAATTGCATCACCGCGATCTGCGCCGCTGCATCCTGCTGCGCGGTCGGCTCGTCCAGCAGCAACACGTCCGGGTCCTGCGCCAGCAAGGTCGCCAGCGCCACGCGCTGCCGTTCGCCGCCGGACAGCGTGCGCACGTCCTTGGCGCCATATTGCTCGAGGCCGACCGCGGCCAGGCTACGCAAGGCGAGGCGTCGATCCTCGCCGCTTTCCCAGCCGGAGCCGGACTGGTACGGATAGCGGCCGGCGATCACGGTTTCCAGCACGCTGCTGGAAAAGGCGTCGAACTGCTGCTGCGCCAGCAAGCCGCGCCGGCGCGCCAGCAGTTGCGGACTGGCCCTCTCGATCGACTCGCCATGCAGCAGAATCCTCCCCGCCGCCGGCCGCAACAGGCCGGCCAGCGTATGCAGCAAGGTGCTCTTGCCGGCGCCGTTCCGGCCTAGCACGCACCAGAACTCGCCGCGCGCCGGCTGCCAGTCGAGGTCACTGCACAGCACCCTGCCGCCCGCCTCGATGCGCAAGCCGGCGACCGTCAGCAGCGCGCTCATGTGCGGCTCCGCGCCATCAGCCACAGGAACACCGGCACGCCGATCAGCGCGGTGATGACGCCGACCGGCAACTGGGTCGGCGCCACCACGGTGCGCGCCGCCAGATCGGCCAGCGTCAGCAGCGCGCCGCCGGCCAGTACCGAGGCCGGCAACAGGATGCGCTGGTCGTTGCCCAGCGCCAGCCGGATCGCATGCGGCACCACCAGCCCGATGAAGCCGATGGTGCCGGCCACCGTCACCGCCGCCGCCGTCGCCAGCGACGCCACGCACAGCGTGGCGATGCGCAGCCGCACCACCGGCACGCCCAGCAACTGGGCGAAGCCTTCGCCGCGCCCCAGCAGATTCAGTTGACCGGCGTTGCGCAGCGCCCAGGCGGCGGCCAACATCAGCACGACCCACGCCGGACCGATAAAACGGCTGTCTTCCAGATCGCCCATCAGCCAGAACACCATGCCACGCAATTGCGCATCCGGCGCCAGCGTCAGCATCAGCGTGATCAGCGCGCCGAAGCCGGCGGCGATCATGACGCCGGTCAGAATCAGGCGATGGCCGGCGCCGAATTGCGTCACTGACAATTGCCGCATCGATTGCCGCACCAGCCCGAACAGCAGCGCCAGCGCCACGGCCGCCCCCAGCGCCGCGCCGATGCCAGCGGCGCCGTCCTGCGCGAAACCGAAATAACCGGCCGCCAGCATCGCCGCCAGCGCGCCGGTGGCGGCACCGCCGGACAAGCCGAGCACGTAGGGATCGGCCAATGGATTGCGCAGCAACACCTGCATCAGCGCCCCGGCCAGCGCCAGCAGGCCGCCGACCGCAAATGCAGCCAGCGCGCGCGGCAGGCGCAGCGCCCAGGCCACGTCATCCATTGGCGAAAAAAAGCGGCAGCCGCTGCTGCCGCAGGCGACTGCCGCCGCCAGCGCGACCATGGCCAGCAGCGCCAGCCAGCCAGCAATCATCAGCGCGCGGCGGAAGTTCATCTTAGAAGTCGTAGCGTGCGGTCAGCTTCAATTGACGGCCCGGCTCTGGATAGATACCGCCCGTGCAACCGAAGCCGTAGGCTTGACTGAAATAGTCGCGGCCGGTCAGGTTGCTGCCGGCAAGCGCCAGTTCCCATTTCTGGATGCGCATCGAATAACGCGCATCAAGCGTGACGAAGGAAGGTATTTTGGCGCGGCAGCTATTATCAAAATCGCTGCCATACCGTTGCTCGCTGGCCCATTGCATCCCAACATCGGCGTTCTGGCCGCGGCCCGAATTCCAGTTGAGCCGAACGCTCGCCGTGTTACGCGGCACCAGCACCACTTCGCGGCCGGCGTTCGGGCCATCGGTAAATGTCGCGCTCACATGCTGGAAATTCGCCAGTGCGGTGAATTGCGGATGCAAGCGCAGGCTGGCCTCCAGCTCGACGCCACGGCGCCGGGTCGGATCCAGATTGACGTTGGCGCCCCAAGCCGGGGGAGTTGGATCGTTCATAATTTCATTTGTCAAACGATGCTCAAAAGCTTTCACCGTCAGCTTGCGTTCAGCGTCGCCAAAGTTTGCACCCAATTCGAAATCATGCGAGGTCTGCGGCTTTAGCGGTGGATTAATTCTCGGCCCATATTCGCGATTGTCATCTACGTTGGCGACACGGTAACTTTGACCAGCCTTGGCAAATAGCCTCAGCAGCGGCAGCGGTGCATAGCTACCCTGCACATCCCACGCGTTCAGCCCAAACGACTGTCGATAACTGTTCGTGTTTGGATTGAAGGAATCCTTGTCAAAATTTTCATGGCGCGCGCCCAGCACCAGTCGTGCATTATCCTGATACTGAATCTGATTTTGCAGATAAATGGCTTGCGATTTTTGCGACACTTGCTCATGGCCATTCAACGTACTGACCGTAGCCTGGGACCAGTTGGCAAAATCCAGCCCAGCCACCAATTCGTTCTTCCAGTCGCCAACTGCTGTCAGGTGACGCAGTCGAGGCGAAAATTGTGTTCCTTTAGTCTTCGCTGTACTTTCGGATCCAAAGCTAACGAAATTGGCTTTCGCCGTTTTTTCAATATGGGATAACTCCGCTGCCAGTTCTAGGGCACCAAAGCGGCGCCCTGAAAACAGGGTGTAGCGATTGACGTCGTAGGAGCCAAAATCGTTGGGAGTTACGGTTTGCCTTGGGTTCGCTTCGAATGCGGCCTGCGTCAACGCCCCCGGAAAACGGTTATCCTGACGCGCGACATCTACCCGCAGTCCCACGCGGCCTTGCGCGTCGCCCCACTGGATACCACCGCTGAAATTACCCTGATCGTTGGCATTGTTGGCGCGATAGTTGTCGGCGCGCTGCTTGCTGAGGTTGGCGTCCACTGCAAAATTGTCCCAACCCTTGGCCAGCGAGAAGCGCAGTTCCCTGTAACCGTAAGAGCCGGCCTCGGCCACCACCGAACCGCGCAACCGGTTGCGCTGCGGCTGTTTGGTGATGATCTGGATGGTACCGCCGGTCGCGCCTTCGCCATACAGCACGCTGCTGCCGCCACGCACAATTTCGATGCGCTCGACCGATTCGATCGGGATCGACGACAGCAAGGCAGTCGTCATCTCTTTTTCCGACAAGCGCACGCCGTCCAGCAGGATCACCATGTTCTGGTCACTGGTAGCGCCGAAGCCACGCAGATCGAGTGAATAATCGGCAGTACCGTTTGGATTCTGGCGGCCAAAGACGCCGCCGATCTTGCGGATCGCCTGATTGACGTCGGCGACGCCGGCATCGCGGATTTGTTCGGCGCTGATGACGCTGGCGCCGATCGGGCTGAAAGCCGGATCGTTGGCAAAGCGCGAAGCCGTCACCACCACCGGCGCCAACGTGATGTCGGTCGCGGCCGGAACCTGGGCCAGCGTGTCGGCGGCGAGAATGGAAAAAACGGAAACCAGCGCAAGCGATGGCCGGGCTCCGGCGCCGTTGCGAAATACTGAAGAAGTCATGATGTGTTTTCGATTGGGAACATCCGGCCTGCGTCCCCGCAAACCAGATTCAACAGAAGGCCCCGACAGGAATCGAAAACAGCAATGAACGCATGTGCGGCGCAGCTTCGCGCCGGCATGACTTCATGGTCGCAAAGATCCCCGTTCGCAGCACTTCCACCTGTTCTGGCCGGTATCCGGGCTCACAAGTCGGACCGTCTGACCTTCCCATGCAAAACGACAAATGCGCACAGTGGTATTGAGAGACGGCCGGTCGCCGGGGCGACGCTTGCTTACCGTTGCGGGGGCAGCACACGCAGGCTTCAACATCCTTTTCGAAGCACCGTGTTTCCCGTTTAACTGCCGGCATGGACATGCCGGCGGGCACCAAAACCCCGACAGTGTATGCCGGCGCCGGGATCCAAGTCAAACCACTTTAGCAGTGCACAGGGGGGCACAAAACGTTAAACTAGAGCAACTTTTTCGGCGCGCTCCTGATGCAAGACCCCATCGAATACTACAGCCAGCAGTACGACGCGCGCGCTGCGATCCCGGACCATCCTTACGTGTTTACCCGCTGGGTGCACGAATCGGCACGGGTGCGACGCAGCAGCGCGGCGCTGCTCGACCTGGCGTATGGCGACGCGTCCGGCGAGCGGCTGGACTTTTTCCCGGCCAGCCGCAGCGATGCGCCATTGCTGGTGTTCATCCACGGCGGCTGGTGGCGCTCGCTCGACAAATCCGATTTTTCCTTCATCGCGCCGGCTTACACCCGCGCCGGCTTCAATGTCGCGCTGACCAACTATGCGTTGGCGCCGGCAGCCAGCCTCGAGCAGATCGTCAGCCAGCAGCAACGGGCGCTGATCTGGCTGTATCGCCATGCGGAACATTACGATTTCGACCCGGCGCGCATCTGCGTGGCCGGCCATTCGGCCGGCGCCCACCTGGCGGCGATGCTGCTGGCCAGCGACTGGCCGCAACTCGAGAGCGGCCTGCGGCCCGACCTGTTGCATGCCGCAATTTTGCTGTCCGGCCTGTACGATCTCGAACCGCTGCTCCATGCGCCGTTCATCCAATCCGACTTGCGATTGACGCCGCAGCACGCCGCGCTGCTGTCGCCGGCCGGCCGGTCGCCAGCGCTGGCGACGCCCTTCCTCACCGCCGTCGGCGGCCTCGAATCGGACGAATTCAAGCGCCAGAATGCGCTGATCGGCCAAGCCTGGAAGGCCGGCCATCGGGCCGACATCGCCCTGCCCGCCGCCAATCACCTGACGATTTGCGATGCCTTCGCCAGCGCTGGCGAACCGCTGTTCGACGCCGTCGTCGATTTCCTGGCGCCGCCATCGCACCACGACCGACCGCCGTGCGCCACAGCGGAGACGGCATGAGATGCCTACAGATTAGCGCAGCGCTGCCGATATACTGTGATACGCCGCATAAACTCCGGCCTGAGCGCAGACGCCGCCTGGTCGGTCAAACCGACCAATCGTGGCGTCCGCGCTCAGCCGCAACCCGATTTCCCGGCACCCGTGCCGGATCCGCTCGCTGAAACAATGGAGAAGCCTTGACTATGGATGACGCTGTTGATCTGGATGCTTTATTCGACGAAATATCGGCGGCGCAGCACAATGGCGGCGCCTGCGCTCCGCCGGCGGGCAGCGAAGCCAGTGCCGCGCCGGTCGTCGAGACCGTGGTTGCCAGCACCGACAGCACCGCGCCCGCCGAGGCGAGCCAACTTGAAAACGCGGCCGACAAGGGGATGTACGAGCGCCTGGGCGGCATCGTGCGCCTGCTGCACGATTCGCTGCGCGAACTCGGCTATGACCGCTCGCTATCCGACGTTGCTTCGCAAATCACCGATGCCAAGGGCCGCCTCGAATATGTGGCGACGCTGACCGAGCAGGCTGCCAACAAGGTGCTGAACGCGATCGACGAGGGCATCCCGCTGCAGGAGGATCTGGCCCGGCGATCGAGGGAGATCGGCGAGCGCTGGCAAGCGCTGTATGCGGGTAGCCTCGGGATCGACGAATTCAAGCAACTGGCCAGCGATTCGCGCGCATTCACCGTCACCGTCACGGATGCCGCCGAAGCCTCCAAGGCGCGGCTGCTGGAAATCATGATGGCGCAGGATTTCCAGGACATCACCGGCCAACTGATCAAGAAAATCGTCACCATCACGCACACCGCCGAACGCGAACTGGCGCAACTGCTGCGCGACAATGCGCCAGCCGAGTTGCTGGCCGCGCAGGCCGAAACCACGGCGCGCCCGACCGAACTGATGCAAGGCCCGTCCACGCCCGGCACCGCCATGGCGCAGGACGGCGTCGACAATCTGCTTGAGAGCCTGGGTTTCTGATGGACGACATGCTCAAGGATTTCGTGGTGGAAGCGCTCGAACTGGCCACCAACGTCGAGGAACACCTGCTGGCGCTGGAACGGCAGCCGGATAATATGGAAACGCTGAACGCGGTGTTCCGTTCGTTCCACACCATCAAGGGCGGCGCCGGCTTCATGGGATTGCCGGCCATGGTTTCCGCCTGCCATTTGACCGAAAACCTGTTTGACGCACTGCGCACCGGCAAGGCGCCGGTGACCGGCGTCGCGATCGAAGCGGCGCTGCAAGCCAGCGGTTTTGTCGCCGACCAACTGACCGATCTGGCCAATGGCGCCCAGCCCGAACAGTTGTCCGCCATGCCGGGTTCGCTCGAAGCCATCCTGAAGCAGGCGATCGAAGGCGGCACGGCACCGGCGGTCGCTGCGGCTCCGGCCGCTGCGGCCCCGGCCGGAAACGATCCGGCCACCGCAGCCGGCCCCGACTGGGCAACGCTGTACCATGCGGTCACCGGCATCGAGGCCGGGCCGGCGGCGACCGACGGCGCGGCGGCAACCGCCGTAGCAGCGCCCGTCGCCGCCAGCGGCTGGGACGGCGTCGACCGACGCCAGTCGGAAACCCGCGCCGCCGCGGCGCCGGTCAAGGAAGACAGCATCCGCATCGACGCCATCAAGCTGGACGCCTTGCTGGAAGTGGCCGGCGAATCGGTGCAGGCGGCCAACCAGGCCAGCGTGCTGCTGGAAAAGCTGGCGCAATTCAAGTTCGAGGATGCCGCCACCGAACTGATGGCGGCGCTGGGCGAAACCCTGAGTCGCGCTTCGCGCTATTCGACCGAACTGCAGCGCGCCACGCTCTCGACCCGGATGCAGCCGGTCGGCCGGCTGTTCCAGAAATTCCCGCGCCTGGTGCGCGAGCTGGCCAAGGATCTGGGCAAGGAGGTTGAGCTGCTCATCGAAGGCGCCGAAACCGAGGTCGACCGGGTGGTGGTCGACAGTCTCTACGATCCGCTGGTGCACATGCTGCGCAACTCGCTCGACCACGCGATCGAGGACGCCCAGGTGCGGCTGGCCGCCGGCAAGCCGGGCAAGGCCGCGATCACGCTCAAAGCCTGGCAGGAGGGCAGCAGCGTGATGATCGAGGTGAGTGACGACGGCAAGGGCATCGATCCCAACGAACTGCGCAAAAAAGCGATTGCCAAGGGGCTGATCGGGGAAAATGCAGCGCCCACCGATGAAGAAGCGCTGAACCTGGTGTTTCTGCCCGGCTTCTCGACCAAGCAGGTCGCCTCCAGCGTTTCCGGGCGCGGGGTCGGCATGGACGTGGTGCGCACCGCGGTGGAAAAGCATCGCGGCGCGATTCGCATCGATTCGGTGATGGGCCGCGGCACCCGCTTCCTGATCCGGTTGCCGATCGAACTCTCGATCGTGCCGACCCTGCTGGTGCGCACCGCCGGCGCGATCCTGGCGATGCCGATGGCCGTAGTGCAGCGCGTGGTGGAACTGCCGGAAACCTTCGACGAGGTCGGCGGCGCGCCGGTGTTGCGCGACCAGGGACGGCCGCTGTCGGTCCGTTCGCTGGCTGCTGCACTCGGTTATACGCCGGGTACCGAACAGGTCGGCATCGTGATCATGGCGCCACAGCCCTACATCCTGGCGGTGGAAGCGGTGGACAGCACGGCCGACCTGGTGATCAAACCATTGACCGCCCTCTCGGTGAACGGCATCAACGGCACCGCGCGTTCGGCCGAAGGCGAACTGGTGCTGGTGATCGGGCTGGCGTATCTGCTGGAAGGTTGCCGCAGCGAGGCGCGACTGACGGCGTAGCGACCATCGCCATCCAATATACTCCAGCATACGCCGCCTGCTCTCGCCCATAAAATAGAAGTTTTTTCAACATACTCCTATTTATCAGTAAAATCCTGGTGCTTTTGCGCGCCCAGCCTTCACCGCCGCGCATGCGGCCGGGCCGCCATCCGGACGCACGGCATGGGCTTTGCAGGCGCCTAATGGCGCTATCCCCGCAACCGGCAAATTGCTGTTTCCCGCGGCCGCTTGCAATCAGTGGTCAGGTTGAATACCCGACAGGAACTCGATCCCTGTACGCCGGACCAATGCCTCATACGAAATCGGCCGGCCGGCATGCGCCTGGTCCGTGTTGGCGATCCAGTGCGCCCAGGCGCGATTGGTGGTCGCATCATAGACCAGCTTGTAGAGGTAGCTGGGGACGTGCACCCGGTTCGGGCCGATCACGTTGGCGTGAGGTTCAAACACCGGACCGGTGATCACATAGACGTCGCCCTGCGCCCGCATCACATATTTGCGCGTAGCCTTTTCAATGCCGGCCCAAGCGCGCTGGTTGTTGACCGGCGCCTGCGGCACCATGTTTGCCAGTGAAAAGCTTTGGGCCATTGCCTGCGCCGTAGGCATATTCGCCGCCGGCGCCATATGTCCGCGGTCAAATCCGCTGCCTCGATAGTCTTCCAGTTGTGCTCGTTCTGCCATTGGCAGCCGCGCATCGGCAAAAAAGCGATTGGTCCGTTTTTCATCGCGGGCGGCGTCGAGCTGTTTTTTGTTTAACCGTTCGGCGACGATTACGGGGGTTTTGGTCACGCCGGAATGCAGCACGGCAAACGCGTCGTAGCACAGGGCGCGGAGCGCCAGCCGCTGGCCATCGGGAATCCGGGGCGACACGCCGCCGGCAAAAAATTGCGGGCATGTCCGGAATGCAGTCTTTGCGCCTGTTCCTTTGGCAGCAGCCGGGGCTTTTCCCGTATGCCTTTGGAGCAGGAGAACGAATTGATCAAAGAGCGTGGAGGGTATGGCGTGGGCGGGTGTGGCGACAACCAGGGCAAGTACCAACAGCAGTTTTTTCATGCCGCGATCTTACCGAGCGCCGCATGCGCCGCTTACGGCATATCGCACGATATTTTGTTACCGGTTGCAACAGATTGGGCACTCCGATCAAAACCATGATCGATTCCGAACTCGATCGAGGCTGCAATTCCAATTCACGCTCGCGCCAATCACGATTTGATCAAGTCAGTGCCATCCACAGTCGCAAAGCGGCCATTCCCCCGAAGACGCGCAGCGTGGTCCCGATTGCCTAGGCGTACACCGGCCTACCGTCGGCAACGCGATTTCTGAGTTCGGCCAGCATCTCTTTTTCGCTCATGCCGGTCACCGTCGCCCAAGTCGGCCGCAGCTGGAAATGAGGTTGATCAACAATGGTCTTCCAATTGCCGCCCCACTCCAGCCCAAGATCCATGCCGAGTGCGCCGACGGCCTTGTACTTCGGTGATTCGCCGAGATACTGGTTTCCTTCAAACACCCCGACATCGAACGCGATTCCGAAGTTGTGATTCGAGTACCCTGCCCTGGCGTTGGTAACAATCGCTCCGGGCGCGGTTCGCCCTTGTGCGTAGAGAGCGTCTTGTTCTTCATAGGTTCGAAAACCACTGATGATCTTGATCCGGATTCCAGCGAGCGCCGCCTTCTGGACCAGCGCACGTGCCATCGGCTGCACGTCTGGCAGCAAGGTCGCAATGACTTGCTCGCTGCGCGGGTCCACCGCGGCGATGCCGGGTGCTTGAGAGGTCGCAGCCATGGTTGGAATAACGATGCGCTGGTAGATGGCGCCCCAGGTTTGCGGGCCGGCCCGGCCATCCACCGCAACCCCCAGAACGCTTTGAACCGCGGCGATCATCTCTTCCATCTTCATTCGTTGTCCTCCTGCGATGGCGGAAACGGCTATTTGACAGCTGATGCTTGGGCTAAACCGCCTGCGTATCCGGCATCCCCGGCTTACGCCACACGGCTAGCACGCCCGCGCTCTGAAGCGCTTGCGCATATCGAGCAAACGCGCCTGGACGTCCGGAAGCTCCTGTTTTGTCGCGCGCTTTTCATCGAATTCCAGTGCCGCAATAGCGGCATCCAAGCGGGCGCACTCTGTCCGTATCTCTGGGGCGAGTTTCATGCGGCGGCCCTGAATATCAAGCTGCTTCGCGTCCATCCCGGTAAGCGGACGAACGGCCTCGGCAATCAGCTCACGGTTGTGCTCGCGCTGCACATCGGCGCCGACCAGCTTGCGGCCGGACGACTGGTTCAGTCCGCGCGTCGGTTCGATGTCGATCCTTTGCGCGCCCAGGCAC
>DATJCV010000291.1:0-7119 GCA_035497775.1 Burkholderiaceae bacterium
TTCTGGAATGCCTTCATGCCGATTTCCATCGTCAGCTTGGTGAGCTTGTCGCCGAGGTCGGCCAGCGGCGTGACGAACTCCGACAGCGCCTCGTCGGTGCCGTTGTCCTCGACGAAGGCCTGCACCTTGGCGCCGAACTTCTTCAGCTTGGCGCCGTTGTCCATCAGGATCTTGCGACCCAGGAGGTCGAGCGACTGGATCGTGTTGGTGCCTTCGTAGATCATGTTGATGCGGGCGTCGCGCACGTACTGCTCCATGCCCCATTCGGCGATGTAACCGTGGCCGCCATAGACCTGCATCGCTTCCGAGGTCGCGATCCAGCCGTTGTCGGTCAGGAAGGCCTTGATGATCGGCGTCAGCAGCGCGACTTCATCGGCGGCTTCCTTGCGCACTTCTTCGTCCGGATGATTCAGTTCGCGGTCGATCTGCAGCGCAATGTACGAGGTGAACGCGCGGCCGCCTTCGGCGTAGGCGCGGGCGGTCAGCAGCATGCGCCGCACGTCGGGATGGACGATGATCGGGTCGGCCGGCTTGTCCGGTGCCTTGGCGCCGGACAGGCTGCGCATCTGCAGCCGGTCCTTGGCGTACACCACGGCGTTCTGGTAGGCGACTTCGGTCAAACCCAGCGACTGCATGCCGACGCCCAGGCGCGCGGCGTTCATCATCACGAACATCGCGTTCAGGCCTTTGTTCGGCTGGCCGATCAGCCAGCCAGTGGCGCCGTCCAGGTTCATCTGGCAGGTCGAATTGCCGTGGATGCCCATCTTTTCCTCGATCGCGCCGCAGAAGATCGGATTGCGCGCGCCCGGCGTGCCGTCGGCGTTCGGCAGGAATTTCGGCACCAGGAACAGCGAGATGCCCTTGGTGCCGGCCGGCGCGTCCGGCAGCCGCGCCAGCACCAGGTGAATGATGTTGGCCGCCATGTCGTGCTCGCCGGCCGAGATGAAGATCTTGCCGCCGGAAATCTTGTACGAGCCGTCGGCCTGCGGCTCGGCCTTCGAGCGCAGCATGCCGAGGTCGGTGCCGCAGTGCGGCTCGGTCAGGCACATGGTGCCGGTCCATTCGCCGGAAGCCAGCTTCGGCAGGTACAGCGCCTTCTGTTCCGGCGTGCCGTGTTCGTGCAGGCATTCGTAGGCGCCGTGCGACAGGCCCGGATACATGGTCCAGGCCTGGTTGGCCGCATTCATCATTTCGTAAAATGAATTATTGACCACCAGCGGCAAGCCCTGGCCGCCGTATTCGGGATCGCACGACAGCGACGGCCAGCCGGCTTCGACGTACTGCCGGTAGGCTTCCTTGAAACCCTTGGGCGGCGTCACTTCATGCGTTTCCGGATTCAGATGGCAACCTTCGCGGTCACCGGAGTGATTCAGCGGGAACAGCACGTTGGAGGTGAATTTGCCTCCTTCTTCCAGCACCTGGTTGATGATCTCGGCATCGATGTCGGCGTGTTTCGGCAGTTCCCTCAATTCCCGTTCGACCTGCAGCAATTCATGCAGCACGAATTGCATGTCACGCAAAGGGGCGACATATTGACCCATGGTTTTCTCCTGACAAAGAAATGAATGTTTATTTTTTAGTGACGGATTTGGAAGTTGGAGCAAGTTCGTGAATGGCGGCCAGAGACGACCCGGGATCGCGGTAGCTTTCGAGCAGTCGCTCGAAGCCGGCCTGCGCCCGCTCGGTACTGCCGGGCATTTTCAGGAAACGCGCATCGTGATGCAGGGCCAGCACCAGGCCATACATTTCGTACACCATTTGCCCTGCGTCGGTATCGGCGCGCAAATGGCCCATTTCAATCGCTTGCAACACGCAGCGGCGCAGCGCGCCTTGCCAGGCACGGACCATCGTTGCCAGTTCGTCCCGGATCGCGCCGGGCCGATCGTCATACTCGGCCGCGCCGCTGATGTAAATACAGCCGGATGCGATCTCGACTGTGACACGCTTGATCCAGCGCGCAAACATGGCTTGCAGGCGCGGCAAGCCGCGCGGCTCTTTCATGCTGGGATAAAACACCTCTTGCTCGAAGTGCTGGTGATACAACTTGACGACTTCAATCTGCAAATCCTCGCGCGAACCGAAATGCGCGAACACGCCGGATTTGCTCATATGCATTCTTTCCGCCAGCAAGCCAATGGTCAAGCCTTCCAGGCCATCCCGGCTAGCCAGATTCAGCGCCACATCCAGAATCGTGGCGCGCGTCATTTCACCTTTACGCATATATTTCTGGACCGATTCAGACAAGATATGAGCCACGTTGCACCCTGTAAAAATGTATAAAAAAGCGGGGCCGAGGCGTTTCGCGGAAAGCATATACGAACGCTCGTACTATTATGCACTGCGCTATAAATGTCAAACCCGAACTTAGAGGAGCGATTCTATTTGGAGGCGGCATCGGCAGCGTCATCGGCGCGAAAGGCACGATGAAATTGCCATCATATCAATCCCGGGTCTGATCAAGTTGCCGCCGGGCACGCTTGGTCGGCCGTCCTTTCAGGCTCAGCGCCGGCTCTTGCTGGTATTTCCGCTGCTCGGCAAGCAACTGGCGGCGCGCCACGCTGGCGGTCGTTTCGGCGTACAGTGTACGAGCAACCAGAGCCGGTCCGCGCTGCTCGGCCAACGCCAGCACTGCCACTTCCCATTGGCAGGCACCATTGTCAATCAGCAGCATGGCGCCTGGCGCCAGATGGCGCGCCGGCTTGACGCGGCAGCCGTTCCATTGCACCTTGCCGCTTTCCACCGCGACGGTGGCCTGCGCCCGTGTCTTGAAAAAGCGTGCTGCCCACAACCACTTGTCGAGGCGTACCAACTCCATCATGCTGACCCCTTGCAGACCCGAAAACGGCTTTCATCAACTGAGTATCGATTTAAGACAATCGAGGACGTTGAAGAATTCCTATTCTCCATCGGCGAACCATAGCAACTTTACGCTCGCTGTTCCGGCATCGGGATGTTGCGAGCGTAACGGCCACCGCCTCATCGGTTGTCGTTAACGCATGCCTCGCTCTGTGCGAAGATATCAACATGACTCTGACCGAATTCAAATATATCGTCGCCGTCGCCCGTGAAAAGCATTTTGGCCGCGCGGCGGAAGCCTGCCACGTCGCCCAGCCGACGCTGTCGGTGGCCATCAAGAAACTCGAAGATGAGTTGGGCGTCGTCATTTTTGAACGCGGTGGCGCCGAAGTGTCGATCACGCCGCTAGGAGCCAGAATCATCGATCAGGCCGAACTGGTGCTGGAGCAGACGGCGGCCATCAAGGAAATCGCCAGCCAGCACAAGGACCCGCTGACCGGACCGCTGCGCCTCGGAATCATCTATACCATCGGGCCTTACCTGTTGCCGCCCCTGGTCAAAACCATGATCGAGCAGGTCCCAAACATGCCGCTGGTGCTGCAGGAAAATTTCACGGTGCGACTGCTGGAGCTGTTGCGCCAGGGCGAACTGGACGCCGCGATCATGGCCCTGCCCTTCCCCGACCATGGCCTCGTGCTGGAGCCGCTGTACGATGAACCGTTCGTGGTGGCGCTACCCAAACATCACCCATGGGCCAATCGCAGCGAAATCAGTGCCCAGGACCTGAAGCTGGAAACCATGCTGCTGCTGGGCGCCGGCCATTGCTTCCGCGACCAGGTTCTGGAAGTGTGCCCGGAAATGTCACGCTTTTCGACCACCGGAGACGGCATCGCGCGCACCTTCGAGGGTTCGTCGCTGGAAACCATCCGCCACATGGTGGCTTCGGGCATCGGCATCACAGTGCTGCCGCTGGCGTCGGTACCGGACATGGATGCCAAGGATGGGATGCTGCGCTATGTGCCGTTTGCGCCGCCGCTGCCGTCGCGCCGGGTGGTCATTGCCTATCGCAAGAGCTTTACCCGGGTCGCTGCCATCGAAGCAGTGCATCAAGCAGTACTGGATTGCGGCTTGCGCGGCGTGACGATGTTGCAGGAATCTGCGCTCGAAGCAATCTAAAACGACGCCCAACAAATCGCGCATGGCCGGATAGCCGCCGATTGATTTGTCTGGCCTGCTGCGGTCGAAATCGATCGCTGCCTTCATGGTGTGTTTGTTGCGCTTCCCGGCATACCGGGCTTCGGCCGCTTGCGCCGTGCGACTGACGCTTATAATTCGGCTTTTCCATGCAATATAGACACTCGGATGAAGCGACTGCACCTCTATATTCGCCTGGTGCGGCTGGACAAGCCGATCGGCATCCTGCTGCTGCTGTGGCCAACGCTGGCCGCACTCTGGTTCGCCTCGAATGGCCGACCGGATTGGAAGCTGGTCGTCATTTTCACGCTGGGCACCATCTTGATGCGTTCGGCCGGCTGCGCAATCAATGATTATGCCGATCGCGCCGTCGATCGGCACGTCAAACGCACTGCCGAACGGCCATTGACCAGCGGCCGGATCGCGGCCTGGGAAGCGCTGGCGGTGGCCGCCGTACTAAGCTTGCTATCCCTGGCGCTGATCCTGCCGCTGAATACGCTGACCAAGCAACTGTCGATTTGCGCAGTGCTGATTGCCGCCAGCTATCCGTACTTCAAGCGCTTCTTTGCGATCCCGCAGGCTTACCTGGGAATCGCCTTTGGCTTTGGCATTCCCATGGCATTCGCCGCCGTCACCAATTCGGTGCCGGCCGCCGCGTGGCTGCTCTTGATTGCAAATATTTTCTGGGCCATCGCCTACGACACTGAGTATGCGATGGTCGATCGCGACGACGACCTGAAGATCGGGGTGCGATCGTCGGCCATCACCTTTGGCCGTCACGATGTAGCGATCGTCATGCTGTGCTACGGGATGACCTTGGCGATCCTGTTTGCGGTCGGCTGGCAACATGGCTTGCGCGGCTGGTTCACCGCCGGCTTGGCGCTCGCGCTCGGCTGCGCACTGTATCACTACCAGTTGATCCGCGGACGCGACCGGATGCGCTGCTTCGCCGCCTTTCGCCACAACAACTGGCTTGGAGCGGCGTTATTTGCGGGCATCGCGCTGGATTATGGTTTGCGGCAGGCAACATAAGGCCGCTCTTTTTGACAAGAGTCATGTTCGCGCTGACAATGCCTATGTGGATCGACAAGTTGCACGGCATGATTGAGCATCTGAACCGATAGTCCCAGATCCGTTTTCCAGGAGCGCTTATGAGCATGACGCAACAAGCCAGTGACGCCAGAGAACAATTGCTGAATGATCTGCGCACCGTCATCCAGGAGGCGGAACAGCTGTTGAGCGATACCGAGCAGCAAACCGAACATGGCTACAAAACCGCGATCGCTCAATTCGAGCGTAAATTGAGAAAAACCAAGCGCGAACTGGTCCGGCTGGAACAGCGCCTCGCTTCATCCGGAGTGCAGGCAATACAAGCCACCGACCGCTTCGTTGAAAATAATCCATGGCAGGCGGCAAGCATCGGTTTATGCGCCGGCCTGCTGGCTGGACTGATGATCAGCCGCAAATAATAAGGCGCAAACAAGCATGGCTATTCTCGATTCGGCGACACGGCTACTGTCGACTTTGATCACCACCCTGCAAACCCGCGTGGAGTTGCTGACAGTCGAGCTGGAAGAAGAAGCGCTGCGCTATTTTTTCTATCTGCTGCTGTCGCTGGCCGCCATGGCATGCTTCGGCATCGCCGTGCTGCTGGCGATTCTGCTGATCGTCGTGCTGTATTGGGATACTCAGCGCATACCGGTGCTGCTGATGCTGATCGGATTCTTTACCTTGGCGGCCATTGTCATCGTGCTCGCCGTACGCAGCAATTACCGCCGCAAATCACGCCTGCTGGCGCATACCCTGGCGGAAATGGCAAAAGACGTCGACGCGCTGAATGCACCGTAATCCCACCTCACCTGTCACCCCGATGACCAGCCACCTGAAACTCCTCGCGCAACGCCGACAACGGCTGCAGGCGCGCTGTGCGCTGCAGCGCGACGCGATGGCGATTCAGAGAATCCGGCTCGGCCGCTCATTTGCCACGTTTGACACCGGCATGCGCATCGTCGACCGCCTGCGCGATAACCCCGCACTGGTGCTGGCGCTGGTCGGCGGCTTGTTTGTGCTGAAACCACGCCGCTTGCTACCGATCCTGCAAACCGGACTGACGGTATCGCGCGGCTGGCGCCTGGTAGCGCCACTCGTGGGCAAATGGCTGGGAGCGCCGCGCCGCCGAGCCGGCAAATAGCGCCTAGGCGCGGCCGAATTCCTCGCCCAATTCCTTGCTGCGCGCCGCGGCCGCCTTGATGGCCGTCACAATCGCCCCTTTCACATCACCCGCCTCCATGCTGGCCAGTGCCGCATGGGTGGTGCCGCCCTTGGAAGTCACGCGCTCGCGCAACACCGACAGTGGCTCAGGCGACTGTGCCGCCAGTTGTACGGCGCCGCTAAACGTGGCAAGCGCCAACGCCGTACCCTGCTGCGGCTCCAGACCCAGTTCCAGCGCCGCCTGTTGCATCGCTTCCAGGAAATAAAACACATACGCCGGGCCGCTACCCGAAATCGCGGTCACGGCATCAATCAGGTTTTCGTCATCCAGCCACACCGTACTGCCGACCGTGCGCATGACGGCGTCCGCCGCTGCCCGCTGCTGCGGCGAAACCCCGCGCATGGGCACCATGCCGGTGATGCCTTGGCCGATCAGCGCCGGCGTGTTCGGCATGCTGCGCACGATCGCGCCGTGTCCGCCCAGCCAGCGCGACAGGTCGGCGGCGCGAATCCCGGCCGCGATCGACAGCAGCAGCTGCGTGCCGAGATGCGGGCGCAATTGCTCGGCCACCGTCTTCATCTGCTGCGGCTTGACCGCCAACACGATCACTTCGCAGGCGGCCAGGCCGGCATCGAGCTGCTGCGACGTATTCACGCCAAACTGCTGCACCAGCCGGCGCAATGCATCGGCGTTCGGATCGATCACGTGAATCTGATCGGCGGCCAGCAGCCGGCCAGCCAGGCCGCCGATCAGCGCGGTGGCCATGTTGCCGCCACCAATGAAACCGATTTTCATATCAGGCTGCATAGTTCCTTGCTCCAAAAATGGCGCTACCGACGCGAACCATGGTTGAACCCTCCATGATTGCCGCCGTCAGATCGGCCGACATGCCCATTGACAGTGTATCCAGGGCCAAG
>DATJCV010000292.1:0-2950 GCA_035497775.1 Burkholderiaceae bacterium
ATTGATGTGTTCCACGTGGAACAAGGCGGCTATAAGGGCAGTGTTTAATTCAAAAAGACCTTATAATTTCGCCTCTGCTTACCGTCTCTTCGAGGCGCACCATGCTTTTCCCTACAGAATTTGACGTCATCGTGGTCGGCGGTGGCCACGCCGGTACCGAAGCCGCCCTGGCTTCCGCTCGCGTCGGCCAAAGAACGCTGCTGCTGACCCATAATATCGAAACGCTCGGCCAGATGTCGTGCAATCCGTCGATTGGCGGCATCGGCAAGGGTCATCTGGTCAAGGAAGTCGATGCGCTGGGTGGTGCCATGGGGCTTGCCACCGATCAGGCGGGCATCCAGTTTCGCATCTTGAATTCGTCGAAGGGCCCCGCGGTGCGCGCCACCCGCGCCCAGGCCGATCGTCTTTTGTACAAGCACGCGATTCGCACCATGCTGGAAAACCAACCCAACCTGTGGCTGTTCCAGCAGGCCGTCGATGATCTGCTGATCGAGCAGGATAGGGTGGTGGGCGCGGTAACCCAGGTCGGAATTCGGTTTCTCAGTCGCGCAGTGGTGTTGACTGCAGGAACATTTCTGAATGGAAAAATTCACGTCGGAATGAACAATTATTCCGGCGGTCGGGCAGGGGACGCACCGGCGATTTCACTGGCGGCCCGCCTGAAGGAATTGAAGGCGGAAAATGGCGGCCTCGGCATCGGTCGCCTGAAAACCGGCACCCCGCCGCGTATCGACGGCCGCACCATCGATTTTTCGGTGATGGAAGAGCAGGGCGGCGATTTCGATCCGATCCCGGTGTTTTCGAGCATGGGATCGGCCGCCATGCATCCGGCCCAGTTGCCTTGCTGGATCACGCATACCAATAGCCGCACGCACGACATCATTCGTGCCGGGCTTGATCGCAGTCCGATGTATACCGGCCAGATCGAGGGTGTCGGCCCGCGCTATTGCCCATCGGTGGAAGACAAGATCCATCGTTTCGCCGCCAAGACGTCGCACCAGATTTTCCTCGAGCCGGAAGGGCTCACCACCAACGAAATCTACCCGAATGGTATTTCGACCAGCTTGCCGTTCGACGTCCAGCTGGCTTTGGTGCACTCGATTCGCGGGCTGGAAAATGCGCATATCTTGCGGCCCGGCTATGCGATCGAATACGACTATTTCGACCCGCGCGGGCTCAAGGCATCGCTTGAAACCAAGGCTATTGGCGGCCTGTTTTTTGCCGGCCAGATCAATGGCACCACCGGTTACGAAGAGGCTGCGGCGCAAGGCTTGCTGGCCGGCTTGAACGCGGCGCTGCAAACGCAAGAACGCGACGCCTGGACCCCGCGCCGTGACGAAGCCTACCTGGGTGTGCTGGTGGACGACCTGATCACGCAAGGGGTGCTGGAACCATACCGGATGTTTACCAGCCGCGCCGAATATCGCCTTTCCCTGCGCGAAGACAATGCCGACCTGCGCCTGACCGAGATCGGCCGTCGCCTGGGCTGTGTCGGCGACGTCCAGTGGGAGCTGTTCGAGCGCAAGCGGGAAGCGGTGGCGCGCGAGTTGGAGCGCCTGAAATCGACTTGGGTCAGCCCTCGTATCCTGGGCGAAGCAGAGGCCAAGCGTGTGTTGGGTAAAGCGATTGAGCGAGAGTACGCACTAACTGACTTGCTGCGCCGACCGGGTGTCGATTACGACTTGCTGATGACGCTGACCGGCTTGGATGGGCAGTTGCTGGCCGCGCCCGGCGTCACCGAGCCGCTGGTCAAGGAACAGGTGGAAATCCAAGTCAAGTACGCCGGCTATATCGATCGCCAGGCACGCGAGATCGGCCGCAATGAGCATTATGAAAGTCTCAAGCTGCCGCCGGATTTTCCGTACATGTCCATCAGTGCGCTCTCGATTGAAGTGCGGCAAAAGCTCGACAAGCAGCGTCCGCAGACGCTCGGGCAGGCCTCGCGCATCGCCGGCGTGACGCCGGCGGCAATTTCGCTGCTGCTGATCCATTTGAAAAAAGGCGGTTACAAGATCCCGGCCACGGCGCCCGACGCCGATGCCGCCTGAGTGGCGATGAGCTTGCCGCAGCGCGCCGCGCTGGCCGATCAATTGATGCAAGGCGCGCAGGCGCTGCAATTGCCCCTGAGCGCGACGCAAACCGATCGCCTGCTCGACTACCTGGCACTGCTGGTCAAGTGGAATGCGGTATACAACCTGACCGCAGTGCGCGACCCGGCGCAGATGGTGGTGCAGCACTTGCTGGATTCGCTGGCGGCGGTGCCGGCCTTTGCCGGCGCGCAAAATGTGCTGGATGTCGGCGCCGGCGGCGGCTTGCCGGGCATGGTGCTGGCGATCTGGGCGGCCGAGGCGCAGCCGGCGCTGCGGGTGTCGCTGATTGACACCGTGCACAAGAAAACGGCGTTTCTGACCCAGGTTAAAGCCGAACTGGGCTTGGACCATGTTAGCGTGCATACTGGCCGCGTCGAACAGCTGCCGGTGACCCACCAGTTCGACGTGATCACCTCGCGCGCCTTTGCCGAGCTGGCCGATTTCGTCACCTGGTCCGGCCATCTGCTGGCGCCGGGCGGCCGTTTCATCGCCTTGAAAGGCGTGCGGCCGGACGCCGAGATCGGGCGCCTGCCGCCTGGCTGGCAAGTGACCGCGGTGCAGCCGCTGCAGGTGCCGGGGCTGAGTGCCGAACGCCATCTGATCTTGATCGAAAAAAACAACGAATCAAAAGGGGAACCCGCATGAGCGCGCTGTTTCATTCCATCGGCATCACCGACGTCTGGCAACTGATCGCCGCCACCATGGTGTTTTTGATGCTGCCCGGCCCCGGCACCTTTTGCGTGCTGACCTGCGCCGGCCAGCGCGGTTTGCGCGGCGGTTTTGCCTCGCTGGCCGGCCTGATGCTGGGCGACGCCGTACTGATTTTCCTGGCCGCGATCGGCGTCGCCGCCTTGCTGCAA
>DATJCV010000293.1:0-3975 GCA_035497775.1 Burkholderiaceae bacterium
GGCATATCTGCGCGGCCTGGCGCAAAATCCGGTATTGCTGCGGACCCTGTTCGTCGAAATTCTTGGGCTCGGAGCGGAAGGACTGGCTGCCCGGCGCCGGATGAGTGAGGTAATCACGGATTTCATGCTGAAAATCGTCAATGGCGAGCGCGGCCAACCCAAACGCAAGGTGCCGCTAACCCGTGAGTTGGCGCTGGCGGTGGTCGGAGGCATCCATGAATTGGTGCTCGATGCGATCGAGCGCGACTGCGTTAACGATCTGCAGGGTATTGTGGCACCGGCGATTCGATTGGTGCGCGCGGCAACGCAGAATCCGCAGCGGTAAAGTACCCATCTAGCATTTTTCCGAGAGCATCGGCACTTCGCGCGCTGGTGCCGATCTGGTTCAAGTGATAGTTGGTATAAAGTAAGAATTTGGCAACAACCTGCAGGATGCAGAATGCACACCCGTTATTCCAAGATTGCCATGGTGCTGAGCTTGGCCGCTTTCGCCCTCCTGGTGACTTTCAACAACATCGTCGATTACCAGTCCAATTTCGACTTCGTCCGGCACGTGCTGTCGATGGACACCACTTTTCCCGGCAATCAGCTGATGACGCGCGCGCTGCCGGCGCCCGAATTCTGGCACGGCGCCTATTGGCTCATCATCGCCGGCGAGGGATTGACCGGTCTGTGCCTGCTGCTGGGCGCGGCAAGCATGCTGAAGAGCCGCCACGGCTCGGCGGCGGAGTTCGAAGCGGCGAAGAAATGGGTGGTGTATGGCGCCACCTGCGGCTTCCTGGTCTGGTTCTTCGGCTTCATGGCGGTGGGCGGCGAGTGGTTCCTGATGTGGCAGTCCGCCACTTGGAACGGACAGGATGCCGCCTTCAAGTTCTACATGGCGATCCTGGGTGTCTTGATTTACGTCAGCCTGCCGGAGCACGGCGCGCCAGCGGACGGCGCGGATACCAGCACGCGGATGGATGCATGACGCGCCGATCAACATAGGCGTCGCGTCACCGCGCGTTTTGCACGCTCTCCAACCGGCGAAGCTGGGCTCAACAGAGGGACTTTTGCCGGGGCTGCATCCGCCGTTTGGGCCGCTATAGTGCCGGCGACGGCTGTTTGCCCGTGATCAGTAAAAAAGCCCGCAAGGCGCGAACCTTGCGGGCTTTTGGTCAGAAGCGGGATGCTTCCGGACGGTTCTTACATCATGCCGTCCATGCCACCCATGCCGCCCATGCCACCCATACCGCCCATACCGCCCATACCACCGCCGGCTGCCTTGTCTTCCGGCACTTCGGCCACCATGCAATCGGTGGTCAACATCAGCGAGGCGATCGAAGCAGCATTTTGCAATGCCGAACGGGTCACCTTGGTGGGGTCCAGGACACCCATTTCGACCATGTCGCCGTAGGTATCGTTGGCGGCGTTGTAACCGAAGTTGCCTTTGCCTTCCAACACCTTGGCCACCACGACCGACGCTTCTTCACCGGCGTTTTGCACGATCATGCGCAGCGGCTCTTCCATCGCGCGCAGCACGATCTTGATGCCGGCTTCCTGGTCCGGGTTGTCGCCCTTGACCTTCAGGTTGGCACGAGCGCGCAGCAGCGCAACGCCGCCGCCTGGCACGATGCCTTCTTCAACCGCAGCGCGGGTGGCGTGCAGCGCGTCTTCGACGCGGGCTTTCTTCTCTTTCATTTCGACTTCGGTGGCAGCGCCAACCTTGATCACCGCCACGCCGCCAGCCAGCTTGGCCACGCGTTCCTGCAGTTTTTCACGGTCGTAGTCCGAGGTCGCTTCTTCGATTTGCACGCGCACTTGCTTGACGCGCGCTTCGATCGCAGCAGCTTGGCCGGCACCGTCGATCAGGATCGTGTTTTCCTTGCCGATTTCGATGCGCTTGGCTTGGCCCAGATCTTCCAGCGTGACTTTTTCCAGCGTCAGGCCGACTTCTTCCGCAATGACCTGGCCGCCGGTCAGGATCGCGATGTCTTCCAGCATGGCTTTGCGGCGGTCGCCGAAGCCAGGAGCCTTGACGGCGCAGGTCTTCAGGATGCCACGGATGTTGTTGACCACCAGGGTTGCCAGAGCTTCGCCTTCGATGTCTTCGGCGATGATCAGCAGTGGACGGCCAGCTTTGGCGACTTGTTCCAGCGCCGGCAGCAGGTCACGGATGTTGGAGATTTTCTTGTCGCACAGCAGCACGAACGGATTTTCCAGGATCGCGACTTGCTTGTCCGGGTTGTTGATGAAGTACGGCGACAGGTAACCGCGGTCGAATTGCATGCCTTCGACGATGTCGAGTTCGTCGTTCAGCGACTTGCCGTCTTCGACGGTGATCACGCCTTCCTTGCCGACTTTCTCCATCGCTTCAGCGATACGGTCGCCGATCGAGCTGTCGCTGTTGGCCGAGATCGAACCGACTTGGGCGATTTCCTTCGAGGTGGTGCAAGGCTTGGAGATTTTTTTCAGCTCTTCGACGGTGGCCGTAACAGCCTTGTCGATGCCGCGCTTCAGATCCATCGGGTTCATGCCGGCGGCAACGTACTTCATGCCTTCGCGCACGATCGCTTGTGCCAGCACGGTGGCGGTGGTGGTGCCGTCGCCGGCGTTGTCGGAGGTCTTGGAAGCGACTTCCTTGACCATTTGCGCGCCCATGTTCTGCAACTTGTCTTTCAGTTCGATTTCCTTGGCGACCGAAACACCGTCCTTGGTGACGGTAGGGGCGCCGAACGAGCGATCCAGCACGACGTTGCGGCCTTTGGGGCCGAGGGTGACCTTGACTGCGTTGGCCAGGATGTTGACGCCTTCGACCATGCGGGCACGGGCGGAATCGCCAAAAATGACTTCTTTAGCTGCCATGTTGTTGCTCCTTAAATTCGTTTAATGTTCTCAAGTCACTGGATGACGCTGTAACGTCATTGGATCTCCGCCTGCGCGGAGATGAGGTGGCTGTGTCCAAACGCTATGCGTTTGGACATCCACATCACTTTTGAACGATCGCCATGATGTCTTCTTCGCGCATCACCAGCAGTTCATCGCCTTCAACCTTGACGGCTTGTCCGGAGTATTTGCCGAACAGCACACGGTCGCCGACTTTGACGTCCAGCGGACGTACTTTGCCGTCCTCCAGGATTTTGCCGTTGCCCACAGCCAAGATTTCGCCTTGATCCGGTTTTTCAGCAGCGGCTTCAGGAATGATGAGGCCAGACGCAGTTTTGGTTTCCTGGTCGAGGCGCTTGACGATGACGCGATCGTGCAAAGGACGAAGGTTCATACAAACTCCTTATATTTCAGTTGGTTATAAGTTTGCGGCAAAGAGCTGCAAGAGAAATTCCACACTGCAGCAAGCTCGCAAGATTTGCCGCACCGCAAAAATCGAAAGGCCAGGGAAGGAATTAGCACTCTCCCCTAACGAGTGCTAAGTATAGGGACGGCAAGCTCTCTTTTCAAGGGCGCAATAACGAATAATTATTGTCCGGCCTCTCCATGGGCGCTTTCAGGTTGTGGACGACCTCGAAGTCCGCATCCATACGATGCCATGGCAGATGGTTGGTTGCAGCCGGGCGCCTGCATGCTGCGCGGTTGCAGTGCAATAAAAATTTGTCGACTAGGCCAATACGATCGTTTAGCCTTGCCACTTGGCTGGTGCTATCGTCCTTTGATCAGACTCAGGCTTATTCATATACTCCGCCTGCGTATGGCGAATTCCGGCCTAAAAATAGTTCTTTACGTCGCATACTCCATGTTTTTTTAATTTGCGCGAGGGTGCCATGAACTGCTTGACTCGCTTGTGATTCCCGCAGCGGCAGACCGGAGTCACCAACAGGGGACGGTGTGCGCAGCAGGCAGTGCCGGTCTTGGGTTAACTAGCGCCAGCCAGCGGCAGCGTTTTTGGGCAAGGGCGCCAAGCGCTTCGGGCCGCGCATGTAAAAAGGGTGACTGTCGTCCAAGGCGACATCGGCCAGCCGGTTGCCTACCGATTCATTGACG
>DATJCV010000294.1:0-7422 GCA_035497775.1 Burkholderiaceae bacterium
GCCAATCGGCGCGCGGCACGGCTGCCATTTCAGCGGCGGCGGTGGGGGTGGGGGCACGCAGATCGGCGGCAAAATCGGCGATGGTGAAATCGGTTTCGTGGCCGATGCCGCACACCACCGGCATCGGACAGGCCACCAGCGCGCGCGCCACGCTTTCATCGTTGAATGACCACAAATCCTCGATGCCACCCCCGCCGCGGCAGACCAGCAGCACATCGCATTCAGCCCGGTGCGCCGCCAATTCGATCGCGGCGCGGATTTTTTCGGCGGCGCCGACGCCCTGGACCGGAGTCGGATACAGGATGACGGCGACATGTGGTGCGCGCCGCTGCAAAGTGGTCAGAATATCGCGCAAGGCTGCCGCCTGTGGGCTGGTGACGATGCCGATCACGCGCGGCAAGCGCGGCAGCGCACGCTTGCGCTCGGCGTCGAACAGGCCTTCGGCCGCCAGTTTTTCCTTCAGGCGGATAAAGGCTTCATACAGGTCGCCCACGCCGGCGCGGCGGATGGCTTCGACGCTCAGCTGAAATTCGCCGCGTGCCGCGTACAGGGTGATCAGCGCCCGCACTTCGACCCGATCGCCTTCGCGCGGGGTGAAGCCGGCATATTGGGCACGGCCCTTGAACATCACCGCCCGTACTTGGGCGGCGTTGTCCTTTAGCGTGAAATACCAGTGGCCCGAGCTGGCGCGAGTAAAGTTGGAGATTTCGCCGGCCACCCAGGTTAACGGGAAATTGCGCTCCAGCATGCGTGCCACCGCCTGATTGAGCGCGGAGACGCTGAGTACCGCGGGTGTGGTTGGCGTCATGGCATCTGGGTTCATGTGCTGGTCGCGCTGTCGCGCTTGATTAAGTATTAAGGGAGCATGGTGCGGCCGCTTTCTGCAATGTCAAGAAACGGCAACCATTTTCTGGCTTCACATTAAGCCTTTTCCCGCGAGATATTATGATTGATCTGCGCCGACCCGCTGCTTGCTTCGGCGGGCGTAATGGCGTAAGCGCAAATGGGCATGATAGCTGCCTGATTTGCTGGCAGGAAAACAAATCCCTTTGGAATCAATTGCTTTGTCCTAGCGCAAGCGACTTGTCCACAAGCTTGTCCACAAAATATGTGATCAATCCTGTCGGGCCATGTGGAAATCGCCGCGTTGTCTATGCTTGCTCACATTGGTTCAACACGTTACATTCTGCATCCAGGCAATCGACCGAACTATCTGAAGGAGTTTTTTTTGCTCGCCATTATTGAAGCTGCCGGCTGGCCCATCTGGCTATTGCTGATTGTCTCGCTGGTCGGCACGACGCTGATTGTCGAGCGCATCCTGTACTTGCGGCGCCATCGTATCTTGCCCCCGACGCTGCTGCAGGAAGTGGTGCGTGTGTATCACAATGGCAAGGTAACGCCGGAAGTGGTGGAAAGCCTGGAGCGCAATTCACCGCTCGGACGGGTGCTGGCGGCCGGCCTGCGCAACGTCGATGCGCCGCGCGAAGTCATGAAGGAGGCGATCGAGGAGGCGGGGCAAGCCAGCGCGCACGAACTGGAGCGTTTCCTGACCACCGTCGGCACAGTGGCCACGCTGGCGCCGCTGTTGGGCCTGTTCGGCACCGTGGTCGGCATGATCGAGATTTTCAGCGCCCAGGACCCGACCGGCGCCAATCCGGCGCAGCTGGCGCACGGCATTTCGGTGGCACTGTACAACACCGGTTTTGGCTTGGCGATTGCGATGCCGGCGCTGATTTTTTACCGCCACTTCCGGGCGCTGGTGGACACCTTCATCCTGGCGATGGAGCAGCAGGCGGTGAAGTTTGTCGATACCGTGCACGCGGCGCGGCGCTAGGCGACTGGAAGCGAGCATGAATTTCCGCAAACGCCGGACCCGCGAAGATCCCGAAATCAATCTGATTCCATTCATCGACGTGCTGCTGGTGATCGTGATCTTCCTGATGGTGACCACCACCTACAGCAAATTCACCGCGTTGCAAATCACTTTGCCCACCGCCGACGCCGAAAAGGCGCAGCAGCAGCCGCGCGAAATCAACGTCGCGGTCGATGCCCAGGGGCGCTACGCAATCAATAATGTGGCGGTGGCCGCGCGTGACGCGGCGGCGCTGGCGCTCGAACTGAAGACGGCGGCCGGCAGCTTTGGCGACAACCAGCCGGAGCCGGTGGTGATCATCAACGCCGATCAGTTGTCGCCGCACCAGACCGTGATCAATGTGCTGGAAGCGGCGCGCCTGTCCGGTTTTGCCCGCGTGACCTTTGCTGCGCAAAGCAACGGCAAGCGTTAGCGGGAGTATGCTGTAAATTCGGCTGATTTCGGCCGTTATTTCTGCGGAATTTTTAATACTGGTCTTAGTATCGTTCCCGGCCGGCTATCCTCCGACATGAAAGCCATCGCTTGAACGCTCCACCATCCGCGGCTCCATCCGCCGAAACCGTCTTGATGCGCGCCTGGCAGCGGCGCGGGCCGCTGGCTTGCCTGTTGTGGCCGTTGTCGCTGCTGTTTCGATCCCTAAGCGCAGCGCGGCGCGCTTTGTACCGCGGCGGCTGGTTGGCGAGCGTGCGCCTGTCGGTGCCGGTGATCGTGGTCGGCAACATCTATGTCGGCGGGACCGGCAAGACGCCGCTGGTGATCTGGCTAGTGCAGGCATTGCGTGCGGCGGGCTATCGGCCGGGGGTGATCTCGCGCGGTTACGGCGGCCGCGAAGCCGCACCGCGCCTGGTTCGCGCCGATGCCCGTGTTCCTGTGGTTGGTGACGAACCCTTGCTGATCGCCGAGCGCAGTGGCGTCCCGGTGATGGTCGGCCGCCAGCGCGCGGCGGCGGCGCAAGCGCTGCTGGCCGCGCACCCGGAAGTGAACGTGATCGTGGCCGACGACGGCTTGCAGCATTACGCGCTGGCGCGCGACATTGAGATCATGCTGTTCGACGAGCGCGGCGCGGGCAACGGCTGGCTGTTGCCAGCCGGGCCGCTGCGCGAGCCGGCGTTGCGCCGGCGCGACTTCACTGTGGTCAACGCGGCCGTGACGCCACCGAGCGTCGGCGCCCCGGCCGGGACGCCCATTTATCGCATGCAACTGGTGGGAGTGGTAGCCGAATGCCTGATGGACCGCGCGCAGCGCATGCCGTTGACTCCGCAGTTGTACGTGCCGGCCATAAATGAGGATGGGGCTGCTGCCCGCCATGCTTCACGCGTGGTGGCGGCCGCCGGGATCGGCAACCCAGCGCGTTTTTTTGACATGCTGCGCGCCACCGGCTTGATTTTCGATGAGATGCCGCTGCCCGATCATTATCCCTTTGCCGACGATCCGTTCATCGGCGAGACTGCCGACATCATCCTGATCACCGAGAAGGATGCAGTAAAATGTAGCCGCCATCCGACCCTCAAAAACGACCCGCGGCTATGGGTCGTGCCGGTCACGGCGCGCATCGATGAAGCACTGGCAGAACATATTCTGGAGAAATTGCGTGGATACCCGATTGCTTGACATCTTGGTTTGCCCGATCTGCAAAGGTCCGCTTGAGTATGACCGCCAGGCTCAGGAATTGATCTGCAAGGGTGACCGCCTGGCCTACCCGATCCGCGACGGCATTCCGATCATGTGGGCCGACGAAGCACGCGACTTGAACGCGCCACCGGTGGCGGTGCCGTCGCCGAGTTGATTCGCAATCTTCGTTCAAGCCGTGTCTGACGGCCTTGAACGTTTCCTAAGATCATCACCATCCCGATGTCATTCACGGTCATCATTCCCGCGCGCCTGGCGTCGACCCGCCTGCCCAACAAGCCCTTGGCCGATCTCGGCGGCAAGCCGATGGTGGTGCGGGTGGCCGAGCGCGCCGCGCAATCAGGTGCTGCCCAAGTCGTGGTTGCGACCGATCATGCGGAGATTGTTGCCGCCTGCGAACGGCACGGCGTGACGGTGCACATGACGCGTGCCGATCATGCCTCCGGCACGGATCGCATCGCCGAAGTCGCGGCTGTCATGCAACTGGCGCCGGAGGCGGTGGTGGTCAACGTCCAGGGCGACGAGCCGCTGATCGAACCAGAGCTGATTGCCGCCGTCGCTGCCGCCATCCAGCCCGAAGTGCCGATGGCAACCGCGGCGCATGCAATCGGCAGCGCGGCCGAATTGTTCGATCCCAATGTCGTGAAAGTGGTGCTGGACCGTAACGGCCGGGCGCTGTATTTTTCGCGCGCGCCGATCCCGTGGCAGCGCGATGCTTTCGCCGCCACCCGCGACGCGCTGCCGGCCGGCTATACGGCGCTGCGCCATGTCGGCCTGTATGCCTATCGCAATGCCTTCCTGCAGGTCTATCCATTGCTGGAGCAGGCGCCGCTGGAGCAGGCCGAGGCGCTGGAGCAATTGCGGGCGCTGTGGCACGGGCACCCGATCGCCGTGCATGTCGTCGCCGCAGTACCGGCGGGTGGAGTCGATACCGCTGCCGACCTAGCCCGCGTGCGGCGCCATTTCGATCGCTGAATCGGGTAATTCTTGGCGTAAATCGTTGCCAATGCGTTAGCGCGGGGAAATTTTGTGGTAAGTTTCGTACGAAGCCGATGCGGCCAGCCGCACCTCTGATGGCGATCGTGGATCCTCGGTCGGCCACCGCAACAAAATTCAAACTCGTTTTAGGAAACAACATGCGCCTCATCCTGTTAGGAGCGCCCGGTGCCGGTAAAGGCACGCAAGCCACTTTCATCAAGGAAAAATTCAACATTCCGCAAATTTCCACCGGCGACATGCTGCGCGCGGCAGTCAAGGCCGGCACCCCGCTTGGAATTGCCGCCAAGGCAGTCATGGACGCCGGCGGCCTGGTTTCGGACGACATCATCATCGGTCTGGTCAAGGACCGGTTGAAACAGCCGGATTGCGCCAACGGCTATCTGTTCGACGGTTTCCCGCGCACGATTCCGCAGGCCGATGCAATGAAGGACGCCGGCGTCGCCATCGACTATGTATTGGAAATCGAGGTGCCGGACGCGGCCATCATCGAGCGCATGAGCGGGCGCCGCGCGCATCTGCCGTCCGGCCGTACCTATCACGTCAAGTTCAACCCGCCGAAGGTGGAGGGGCGCGACGACGTTACCGGTGAAGAGCTGATCCAGCGCGACGACGACAAGGAAGAAACCGTCAAGAAGCGCTTGGCGGTATTTCACGAACAGACCGAGCTGCTGCTCGACTATTACGGCAAATGGGCGCAATCGGGCCAACCGGGAGCGCCAAAATACCGGAAGATCTCCGGCGTCGGCAGTGTCGATGCCATCCGCGACAGTGCGTTCGCCGCACTGTCGGAATAACCCCGAAGCGGACCTTGTGTCCGCTTTTTTTTATCCCGCAGCGCAATAAGAACTGCTGCCCGATGGCAGCGGACCCGGCCAGTCCAGGGAATCATGTTCAGTCAGGCCAATAAAAGATTTACACGCACGCCGTTTTTTGGGAAACGGCGGCAACGCGATTGGCAGCCGCAAAAAGGCGGCTGCGGAAGTTCGGTAAGTTGTTTTATTTTTGCTTGAATGTGATAACAAGGAGGAGTCAATATGGCAACAGGGTTATTGTTCGCTGTAGTGTGCGGTGCCATCGCCGTCATCTACGGTCTGATCTCGCGTGGCTGGATCTTGAAGCAAGATGCCGGCAACGCCCGAATGCAGGAAATCGCAGCCGCCATCCAGACCGGCGCGGCGGCGTATTTGGCGCGCCAGTACCGAACCATCGCCATCGTCGGCGTCGTGTTGTTCATCATCATTGCCATCGTTCCTGGTCTTGGCTTCATCACCGCAATGGGCTTCCTGGTGGGCGCGGTATTGTCTGGCGCCTGCGGCTTCATCGGCATGAACGTCTCGGTGCGCGCCAATGTGCGCACCGCGCAGGCGGCGACCAAGGGCATGAACGAGGCGCTCGACGTCGCCTTCAAGGGCGGCGCGATTACCGGCATGCTGGTGGTCGGCCTTGGCTTGTTGGGCGTGACGATCTTCTACTGGTTTTTGACCACCTCGGCGCCGCATGGCGCCGGTTTTACGGTGACGCTGCATGACGTCATCAAGCCGCTGATCGGGCTGGCCTTCGGCGCCTCGCTGATTTCGATTTTCGCGCGTCTTGGCGGCGGCATCTTCACCAAGGGCGCCGACGTCGGCGCCGACCTGGTGGGCAAGGTCGAAGCCGGCATTCCCGAGGACGACCCGCGCAACCCGGCCGTGATTGCCGATAACGTCGGCGACAACGTCGGCGACTGCGCCGGCATGGCGGCCGACTTGTTCGAAACCTATGTGGTGACGCTGATCGCCACCATGTTGCTGGGCACGCTGATGGTTAGCGGCTACGAAACGCAGGCGGCACTGTATCCGCTGATGCTGGGCGGCGTTTCGATTCTGGCCTCGATCGTCGGCTGCGGCATGGTCAAGGCCAAGCCCGGCAAGAAGATCATGTCGGCGCTGTATACCGGCCTGTGGTGGGCCGCCGGGCTGTCATTGATCGGCTTTGCCGCGGTGACCTGGATCGTGTTGCCGGAACCGATGCGCGTTCCGATGATGGGGTCGGCCGTGATCGGCATCGTGCTGACTGGCCTGATGGTCTACATCACCGAGTATTACACCGGCACCGACTTCAAGCCGGTGCAGCACATCGCGCAAGCCTCGACTACCGGCCACGGCACCAACATCATCGCCGGCCTCGGCGTGTCGATGAAAGCCACCGCGTGGCCGGTGCTGGCGGTGTGCGTGGCGATCATCGCCTCGTATGAGCTCGGCGGCCTGTATGGCATCGCGATTGCGGCCACCTCGATGCTGTCGATGGCCGGCATCATCGTGGCGCTGGACGCCTACGGTCCGATCACCGACAACGCCGGCGGCATCGCCGAAATGTCGGGCATGCCGGATTCGGTGCGCGCCATTACCGATCCGCTGGACGCGGTCGGCAACACCACCAAGGCCGTGACCAAAGGCTATGCGATCGGCTCGGCCGGGCTGGCGGCGCTGGTGCTGTTTGCCGATTACACCCATGCGCTGGAATCGGTGGGGCGGGTGGTGACGTTCAACCTGTCGGACCCGATGGTGATCGTCGGCCTCTTTATCGGCGGCCTGATTCCTTATTTGTTCGGGGCGATGGCAATGGAAGCGGTCGGCCGCGCCGCCGGCGCGGTGGTGGTCGAAGTGCGGCGCCAGTTCCGCGACATCAAGGGCATCATGGAAGGCACGGGCAAGCCGGAATACGGCAAGGCCGTCGACATGCTGACCGTCGCCGCGATCAAGGAGATGATGATCCCGTCGCTGCTGCCGGTGGTGGTGCCGATCCTGGTCGGCCTGCTGCTCGGCCCGGCCGCGCTCGGCGGCCTGCTGATGGGCACCATCGTGACCGGCCTGTTCCTGGCGATCTCGATGTGCACCGGCGGCGGTGCCTGGGACAACGCCAAGAAGTACATCGAGGACGGC
>DATJCV010000295.1:0-6419 GCA_035497775.1 Burkholderiaceae bacterium
GCAGCGGCGCCTGCAAGATGGCCCGCAGGCGGTTCGGCATTCTCATGCCGCTTCCCGGTACAAGGCCAGCGCGCGCAGGCAAGCCTCGCGCTGGGCGGCGCCGCTGGCCGCCGGCAATGCCAGTGAGCCGAGACGAAACGCGTAGGCCAGTTGGCGGGCGTCTGCTTCCAGCACCCAGCGCGTCAGGCGCGACAGCTTGCGTTCCAGCTCCAGCGTCGGCGGCAATGCGGCGAAATCGAGACAGAGCTCGCTGGCGGCGGCGCCGTCGAACTGCTTGGTGACCAGCGCTCCGCCCAGTGCCGGATCGAGCCTGGCGATCTGGCGCTAGGCCAGATGCTTGAGCGGATCGCCGGCGCGATAGCCGCGCACGCCGGCGAAATCATCATGGCCGGCGCTGCCCTGGCCGTCTTGCCGCAACTGCCCGGCGAGCGGCAGCGGCGGCGCATTCGTTTCCGGTTGCGGATAGGCCAGCACCGCCACGTCCGGTTGCCAGTAAGCCCAGGCGCGCACCAGTCCCAGCGGGAAGCGGGTTTGCAGGCGTACGCGCGGCGCCGGCCGCCAGCCCCGCTTGTGAGCTGGTGCCGAAAGTGTCAGCGATTGGCTGGCCCGGGCGGCGACGTCGGCCGCATGCGCCGGTGATGGCAGGCCGTCGCCGTTGTCAATGAATTCGAGCCAGAGCGCATGGCGGTCGTGCTGGCTGCGGTTGATCAGCAGCAGTTCGAACTGCGCCTCTTCGCCGGCGAATACTGGCGTAGCGCGGCCTGGTGCCAGATGCAGATGTGCCAGGTTGCGAAAGCAGAGGTAGATGTCGACCACGCCGCAAGCGGCCAGCACGAAGGTCAGCGCGAAGCCGAGGCTGAGCGAATAGTTGATGGCGCCGATCAGCAGGATCGCCAGCAGCAACAGAAAAGCCAAGCCGGCCCGGGACGGCAGCACGAACACGCGTCGCTGATGCAGGAACACCTCGCCCGGCTCGGCCGCGCGCAGTTGAAACAGCCAGCTGTCCAGCCAGCGCCGCATCCCGGTCAGCATGGCAGGCGGCTCAGACGGCAACCGATTGCATCCATTGCAGCACCAGGTCGCGGCTGCCGAGCGCGCTGCCGCCGGTCGCCTTCAGCGGCCGCAGCCGGTGCGCGGCGACCGGCACCAGCACCGCCTGCACGTCTTCCGGAATCACGTGGTCGCGTCCTTCCAGCGCGGCCCAGGCGCGCGCCGCCTGCAACAGCGCGATTGCGGCGCGCGGGCTCAGGCCTTCGGCAAACAACGGGCTGCTGCGCGAGGCTTGCGTCAGCGCCTGCACGTAATCGATCAGCGCCGACGAGGTGTGGATTTGCGCCAGCGCCGCGCGCGCCGCCAGCAGTTCGGCCGGCTGCATCAGCGCCGGCAGGGTCTTCAGCAGCGCGCGCCGGTCTGCGCCCTCCAGCAGCGCGCGCTCGGCGGCGGCGTCCGGGTAGCCCAGCGTCAGGCACATCAGGAAGCGGTCCAGTTGCGACTCCGGCAGCTGGAAGGTGCCCACCTGATGGCTCGGATTCTGGGTCGCGATCACGAAGAACGGCTGCGGCAGATCGCGCGTGATGCCGTCGGCCGTGACCTGCCGTTCTTCCATCGCCTCCAGCAGCGCCGACTGCGTCTTTGGCGTGGCGCGATTGATCTCATCGGCCAGCAGCACTTGCGTGAAGACCGGGCCGGGGTGGAACACGAAGGCATTTTTCTCGCGCTCGAAGATCGAGATGCCGACCACGTCGGCCGGCAGCAGGTCGCTGGTGAACTGCACGCGGGAAAAGCGCAGACCGAGCGCGATTGCCAGCGCATGCGCCAGCGTGGTCTTGCCGACGCCCGGCACGTCCTCGATCAGCAGGTGGCCGCCAGCCAGCAGGCAGACCAGCGCCTGGCGAATCTGCAGATCCTTGCCGACCACGATCTGGCCGACTTGGCGGGCGACTGCGTGAACTTTGCTGAACATGGCATTTTCCGTGAGGCGGGAGCGGTGGCGGCGCCCCGCAAGGTGATCCGACGTACAGCGCCAGCGGCCGGCGGCTGGCCGGATTACCATTTGGCGATGCGTTCTTGGTTACACTACTGGAATTCTATTCGAGAAACCCTTGCCGGGCGCCACTAGCGGCGCCGGCCCGAAATGCGCACGATGACCACTGCCGTCTACACCCACCCGGAATGCAGCCGCCACGAAATGGGATCCTGGCACCCGGAGTCGCCGCAGCGGCTGGAAGCGATCGAAGACCAGTTGATCGCCAGCCGCATCGACGCCTTCCTCGAACGGCGCCAGGCACCGGCGGTGGCACTGGCCGACATCCGGCGTGTGCACAGCGAGAGCGCGATCGGCCTGGTGCGCGACAACCTGCCGCAAGCGGGCTACTACCCGCTGGACGGCGACACCTCGCTCAATCCGCATAGCTGGCAGGCGGCGCTGCACGCGGCCGGCGCCGCGGTGGCGGCCACCGATGCGGTGCTGGCCGGCGAGATCGACAACGCCTTTTGCGCGATCCGCCCGCCCGGGCATCACGCGCGGCCGTCGATGCCGATGGGCTTCTGCATGTTCAACAACGTCGCCATCGCCGCGCGCCATGCGCTCGACGTGCACGGGCTGGAGCGGGTGGCGATCGTCGATTTCGACGTGCATCACGGCAACGGCACCGACGAGGCGTTTGCCGACGAGCCGCGCGTCCTGATGGTGAGCTTCTTTCAGCATCCGTTTTATCCGTTCAGCGGCGCCGGCGAACCGCGGGCGAATGCGGTCAACGTGCCGCTGCCGGCCTACAGCGACGGCGCCGCGGTGCGCCAGCTGGTGACCGAAAAATGGCTGCCGGCGCTGCACGCGCAGCGGCCGCAGATGATCTTCATCTCGGCCGGCTTCGACGCCCATTGTGAAGACGAAATGGCGCAGATGAAGCTGGTCGAGGCCGACTACGCCTGGATCACCGAGCAGGTGATGGCGGTCGCGCAGCAATACGCGCAGGGCCGCATCGTCAGTTGCCTGGAGGGTGGCTACAGCCTGTCGGCGCTGGGGCGCAGTGTGGTGGCGCACCTGAAGGTGCTGGCGCGGCTCGACTGATACGCGGCCGCCGCGTTCAGGCAGTAAAAATACCGCCTGCCGCAAAAAACATGCGCCGGCGCCGTGCCTGGCCGGACAATCCGGATTACAGTTTGGCTTGTGCCATCCAACGCCATCGACATTGCCATGAATCCATACAACATCGGGCTCGACCAAAACCAGGCCAATTACGCCCCCCTGACCCCGCTGACCTTCATCGAACGTGCCGCCGCGGTCTCGCCGCAGCGTCTGGCCGTGGTCCACGGCGCGCTGCGCCTGAACTGGCTGCAGGCTTACCAGCGCGCGCGGCGGCTGGCCTCGGCCTTGACCCAGCATGGGATTGGTGCGGGCGACACGGTGGCGGTGATGCTGCCCAACACGCCGCCGATGATCGACGCCCATTTCGGCGTGCCGATGACCGGCGCCGTGCTGAATACGCTGAATACGCGGCTGGACCCAGAGTCGATCGCGTTCATGCTGCAGCACGGCGGCGCCCGGGTGCTGATCGTCGACCGGGAATTTTCAACCGCGGTGCAGACGGCGCTGGCCAAAGTCAAACAGGATGTTCTGGTGATCGACGTCGACGACCCCGAATACATCGGCCCGGGTGAACGCATCGGCAGCATCGGATATGAGGAATTCCTGGCGCAGGGCGATCCCGAGTTTGCCTGGAGCAATCCGTCCGACGAATGGAACGCGATCGGCCTCAACTACACTTCCGGCACCACCGGCAATCCGAAAGGAGTAGTGGTGCACCATCGCGGCGCCTACCTGAACGCGGTGTCGAACATCATGGTGTGGTCGCTGCCGCGCCATCCGGTGTACCTGTGGACCCTGCCGATGTTCCACTGCAATGGCTGGTGCTTCCCGTGGACGGTGGCGGCGCAGGCCGGCGTCAATGTCTGCCTGCGCCGGGTCGAAGCGGCGGCGATCTGGAACGCGATCCGCGAGCACCGGGTCACGCACTACTGCGGCGCGCCGATCGTGCAAAGCCTGATCCTGAACGCGCCGCCGGCATTGCGCGAAGGCGTCGCGCACCAGGTGGCAGCGATGGTGGCCGGCGCCGCGCCGCCGGCGGCGATGATCGAAGGCATGGAGCAGCTCGGCTTCGACCTGACCCACGTCTACGGCCTGACCGAAGTGTACGGGCCGGCCGTGGTGTGCGAAAAGCAGGACGAGTGGGCGGCGGCCGACATCGGCGAGCGCGCGGGCCTGAACGCGCGCCAAGGCGTGCGCTACCCGCTGGAAGAGGCAGTGACGGTGATGGACCCGGACACCATGCGGCAAGTGCCGGCGGACGGCGAAACCATCGGCGAGATCATGTTTCGCGGCAATATCGTGATGAAGGGCTACCTGAAGAACGAGGCGGCGACGCAAGAAGCCTTCGCCGGCGGCTGGTTCCATTCCGGCGACCTGGCGGTGATCCATCCGGACGGCTACATCAAGATCAAGGACCGCAGCAAGGACATCATCATCTCCGGCGGCGAAAACATTTCCAGCATCGAAGTCGAAGACGTGCTGTACCGCCATCCGGCGGTGATGGCGGCGGCCGTGGTGGCCAAGCCGAGCGAGAAATGGGGCGAGACGCCGTGCGCCTTCGTCGAACTGCGGCCGGGCGCCGTGGCCAGCGAGCAGGAACTGATCCTGCACTGCAAGCAGCACCTGGCCGGCTTCAAGGTGCCGCGCGTGGTGGTGTTTGGCGAGTTGCCGAAGACCTCGACCGGCAAGATCCAGAAATTCGAGCTGCGCCAGCGCGCCGGCTCGGTCGGCGCGATCGACGTCTGACCGGCCGAAGCGGCAATGCTGTACTACGCGCTCAAGGTGCTGGTTTCCGCGATCCTGATCGTGGCGATCTCGGAACTGGCCAAGCGCAGCAGCCTGCTTGGCGCCTTGCTGGCCTCGCTGCCGATCACCTCGCTCTTGGCCTTCATTTGGCTCTACCGGGACACGCATTCGGTGGAAAAAGTGGCAGCGCTGTCGTCCGGCATTTTTTGGCTGGTGCTGCCGTCGCTGGTCCTGTTTGTACTCCTGCCCTGGTTCCTCCGGCTGGGCTGGGGGTTCTGGCTCAGCCTGACGTTGGGGATCGGGCTAACGGCTTTGGCTTATTGGCTGATGAGCCTGCTGTTGCAGCGCCTGGCGATCCAGATCTGAGAGTACCCCACACGGAGGATGGGGCGCATTGGCCGCATGTCCGTAAAATAGCGGTTTGAATCCATCCCAGCAGAACTCTCGCATGTCCATACAATGGTTTCCCGGTCACATGAACGCCGCCCGCAAGAAAGCGGCGGAATCCATGGAAAAGACCGACATGATTATCGAAGTGCTGGATGCGCGCCTGCCGCAAGCCAGCTGCAATCCGATGATCGAAGAACTGCGCCAGTTCCGCCAGCGCCCGTGCCTGAAAGTCTTGAACAAGAGCGACCTGGCCGACCCGGCGGCGACGCAAGCCTGGCTGGCCTACTACAACGCGCAAAAAAACGTGCACGCGGTGGCGCTGTCCTGCAAGAAGGCCTCCGACGTCGCCCGGATCCCGAAGCTGTGCCTGGCGCTGGCGCCGCACCGCGGCACCGCCCTGAAGCCGCTGCGCATGATGATCATGGGCATCCCCAACGTCGGCAAGTCGACGCTGATGAACGCGCTCTTGAACAAGCGCGTGGCCAAGGTCGGTGACGAGCCGGCCGTGACCAAGGCGCAGCAGCGGCTGTATCTGGGCAACAACATGGCGCTGATCGACACGCCCGGGATGCTGTGGCCGAAAATCGAGCATCCGAGCGACGGCCTGATGCTGGCCGCCAGCCACGCGGTCGGCAGCAACGCATTGATCGAGGAAGAGGTCGCCACCTTCCTGGCCGACCTGCTGCTGGTGCGTTATCCGCAGCTGCTGGCGGCGCGCTACGGCTTCAAGACCGAGGGCATGGATGGCGTGGCGGTGGTCGAAGGCGTCGCCCAGCGGCGCGGCTATCGCTTGAAGGGCGGCGCCGCCGACCTCGAAAAGGCGGCGCATACGCTGCTGCTCGATTACCGCAGCGGCGCGCTGGGCAAAATCAGCCTGGAAACGCCGCAGTCGCGCGCCGAACTGCTGGCCGCCGCAGCGCCTACCGCCGTTACGGACGAATAGGGAGTATATTGTAAAAATTGCCATTTTACGCCCGAGATAGGCTACTTATGATGGGAGTATATGGCGTGCGTCGGCGACAAAAGCCGGCCGAGCCGGCCTCCGCCCAAGTACGCCGCCAGACGCTATTTTTGACGCCTACCCATTTTGACCACAGGACACGCCATGCCAGCTTCCGCCGCCTCCGCTCCCGACATCCCCTACGTGCTGAAATCGCAGGCCGGCGGCGTCGTCACGCTGACCCTGAACCGCAGC
>DATJCV010000296.1:0-3386 GCA_035497775.1 Burkholderiaceae bacterium
TGCCATTACTCACTACCAGCTGCCGGCCGTCATGCCGAAGCTAGGTATTTGGATTGAAATGCTTGCCCAGGGAAGCCGGCATGTTAAGCCGAATCCAGTTGGCATTGCGCGAAATCAGTACCAGCACCAGGATCGTTGCCAAGTAGGGCAGCATCGACAATAACTGGGAGGCGATCGGCACCCCCAGCGCCTGCATATGATAGGTAAGAATCGTGATGCCGCCAAACAGGTAGGCGCCGATCAGCACTCGCGCCGGGCGCCAGGTGGCAAAGGTGGTCAGGGCCAGCGCAATCCAGCCGCGACCGGCGACCATCCCTTCCACCCACATCGGCGTATAGACCAGGGACATGAAGGCACCGGCCAGGCCGCAGCAAGCGCCGCCGAACAACAGCGCCGCCAGGCGGATGCGGCGCACGTTGTAGCCCAGCGCATGGGCTGATGAAGGCGATTCGCCCACCGCGCGCAGGATCAGGCCGGCGCGCGCACTGCGCAGGAACCAGGTCAGCGCCACGCACAGCAGCAGCGACAGGTAAACCACCGGGTGCTGGCGGAACAGCATGGTGCCGAAGAACGGGATGTCTTCCAGGAAGGGAATCCCGAAGCGGCCGTTGTGCAGGCTGTTGCCGACATAGTCGATGCCGATATAGGCGGAAGCGCCGCCACCGAACAGCGACAACGCAAGCCCGGTGGCAATCTGGTTGGTGCCGAGCCAGACTGTCATCCAGGCGAAAAAACCGGCCAGCAGCATGCCGGCCGCCGCGCCGGCGATGAAGCCGAGCGTCACGCTGCCGCTATGGATGGTGATGGCGAAACCGATCACCGCCGCCATCAGCATCATCCCTTCCGAGCCAAGATTGACTACCCCGGATTTCTCGTTGATCAGCAGACCGAGCGCGGCCAGCATCAGCGGCGTGCCGGCGTTGATGGATGCCGCAATCAGAGGTGCCAGCGCATCCATTATTTCCTCCAGCTCAGTTTGTAGTGGATCAGCACGTCGCACGCCAGCAGTGCAAACAGCAGGATGCCCTGGAACACGCCGGTGATGGCGTTTGGCATCCCGAGCCGCGATTGCGATAGTTCGCCGCCGATATAGAACAGCGCCATGATGAAGCTGGAAAACACCACGCCGATCGGATGCAGGCGGCCGACGAAGGCGACGATGATGGCGGCAAAGCCGTAGCCTGGCGACACCGACGGCGTCAGCTGGCCGATTGGCCCCATGACTTCACAGGCGCCGGCCAGCCCGGCCAGCGCACCCGAAACGCACAGGGCAATCCAGAGCGAACCGCGCGCCGAAAAACCGGCGTAACAGGCGGCGCGCGGCGCCATGCCGCCAACCTGCAGCCGGAAGCCGGAAAAGCTGCGCGACAGATACAGCCACCCCAGCAGCGCCGCTGCCAGCGCCAGCACGATACCGAAGTGCAGCCGGGTATTGGCCAGCACGATCGGCAACAGGAAGCCGTCCGAAAACAATTTCGATTGCGGAAAGCTGAAGCCTTCCGGGTCCATCAGCGCGCCATGCACCAAATAACTCAGCAGCAACTGCGCCACATACACCAGCATCAGCGAGACCAGGATCTCATTGGCGTTGAAGCGGTCACGTAGCCAGGCAACAATCGCCGCCCACAGGAGGCCGCCCAGCATCCCGCTCAGCAGCGCCAGCGTGATCAGGAAAAATCCGCCGTTGTCGCCATCGTCGAAATACAGCACGGTGGCGCCGGCGCAGATGGCGCCGATCACGAATTGCCCTTCGGCGCCGATGTTGAAGATATTGGCGCGAAAGCAGATCGCCAGACCGACCGAAATCAGCAGCAGCGGCGCAACCTTGATGCCGACTTCCGACCAGCCGCGCAAATCCTTGATCGGCTCGACGAAAAATACCGCCAGGCTGGACAGCGGCTCCTTGCCGACCGCGGCAAACAGAATCGCGCCGCATACGGCGGTCAGCAACACGGCAAACACCGGCGACAGCCATGACATCCAGGCCGAAGGGGCGACCCGCGGCTCCAGCTTAACCATGCGCCACTCCCGGCACCCGCTGCGTGCTGCCTGCTTCCCACAAGCCGCTCATCCACTGCCCGATCTGGTCCAGGCTGGCCTCCGAAGTCTTGATCGGGGGCGATACGCGCCCCTTGGCCATCACCACCAGCCGATCCGAGATTTCAAACAATTCATCCAGCTCCTCGGAAATCACCAGCAGCGCGCAACCGGCATCGCGCAGCGCCACCAGCTCGGCTCGAATCTGGGCCGCGGCGCCGACATCCACGCCCCAGGTAGGCTGCGCCACCAGCAGCACTTTCGGATTGCGCATCACTTCACGGCCGACGATGTATTTCTGCAGATTGCCGCCCGACAGGCTGCCGGCCAGCGCCTGCGGGCCGCCGGCCTTGACGTTGAAACGGGAAAGAATCGTGACCGCGATCGCGCTGATCGCCTTGAAACGAACCAGGCCGCCGCCCACGGTGCGCCTGGTCTGATGCGACAGCAGAATGTTTTGCGCCAGCGAGAGGTCCGGCACGGCGCCGCGCCCGAGCCGCTCTTCCGGCACGAAGCCGAGGCCGCGCGCGCGGCGCCAAGCCGCATTGCGGCGTCCGACCGCAGCGCCTTCCAGCATGATCATTTCTGCCGCGGCGCGCGGGTCTTCGCCGGACAATGCGGCCAGCAGCTCTTGCTGACCATTGCCGGAAACGCCGGCCACGCCGAGAATTTCGCCGGCATGCAGGTCGAAATCGATGTCGCGTAATTCGGTGGCGAACGGGTGGCTTTTGGAGAGTGCCAGCTTGCGCACCGCCAGCATCGTCTGCCCCGGCTGACGCAACTGGTGCCGGATCGCCGGCGGTTCGGAACCGATCATCAGGCGCGACAGGCTGGCTTCGGTCTCGGTGCGCGGATCGCACACGCCGGTCACGCGGCCGCCGCGCATCACGGTGCAGGTATGGCACAGCGCGCGAATCTCATCCAGCTTATGGCTGATATACAGGATGCTGCAGCCCTCGGCCGCCAGCTTGCGCAAGGTCTCGAACAATTTTTCCACCGCCTGCGGCGTCAGCACCGAAGTCGGCTCGTCGAGGATCAGCAATTGCGGCTTGGCCAGCAGCGCGCGCACGATCTCCACGCGCTGGCATTCGCCCACCGATAGCGTATGCACGTGGCGCTGCGGCTCCAGTTCCAGCCCATACTGGCGCGCGGTGTCGGCAATGCGCCGTTCCAATTCATTCAATTTGGTGTCGGACGGCAGGCCAAGGGCGATGTTTTCCGCCACGGTCAAGGTGTCGAACAGCGAAAAATGCTGGAACACCATCGCGATCCCGAGCTGACGCGCGGCTGCCGGGTTGGCGACGCTGACTTCCTCACCATTCCACAGCACGCGGCCGGCATCCGGCTTG
>DATJCV010000297.1:0-2218 GCA_035497775.1 Burkholderiaceae bacterium
GCGTCACCTTGCAACAGCACTAGCACCGCATTGATCACCAGCGCGATCGCAATCAGCACGATGCCCAGCGCAATTCCTTGCGCGAACTCGCCCTTGCTGGTTTCCAGCGCGATGGCGGTGGTGATGGTGCGGGTTTCGCCGGCGATATTGCCGCCGATCATCAGCGCCGAGCCGACTTCCGAAATCACGCGGCCAAAGCCGGTGATCAGCGCCGCCATGACGCCGAAGCGCACCTCATGCAGCACGGTCAGCATCACCCGCAGACGCGATGCGCCGAGCGCGATCGCGGTTTCCGCCAGGCGTGGATCGGCCGCTTGCACCGCTGCCAGCGTGAACGCGATCAAGACCGGCAGTGCGATCAGCGCTTGGCCGGCGATCAGGCCGGGTTGCGAGAACAGCCATTGCAGCCCGCCCAGGAGCCCCTGGCGCGACAGCAGCAGATACAACAGGAGGCCGATCAGCACGGTCGGCAGCGACAGCGCCGCCTGCGCCAGCCAGATCAGGATGCGCCGCCCCGGAAAGCGGTGACTGCCGATCGCATAGCCGGCCGCGACCGCCAGCGGCGTCGCCGCCAGCAAGCCGACCACCGAGGTTTTCAGCGAGACCCAGATGATTTGCCATAGTACGTGGTCCCCCGAGAACAGCAGGATGAAGGCATCGCGGATGGCCTCGGTCAGCTGCATCGGCAAACGGCGAGTACGCTAGAAGCAGTGTTCCGGCGCCGGGAACGAACCGTCCCGCACCGCTGCGATGTAGGCGCGCAGTGCGCCCTCGATGCTGCTCTGGCCTTGCATGAAGTCTTTCACGAAGCGCGCCTTGCGGCCAGGGAACACGCCGAGCAGGTCGTGCATCACCAGTACCTGGCCGGAACAGTCCGGGCCGGCGCCGATGCCGATGGTCGGCATCGTCAGCAACTCGGTGGTTTCCTTCGCCAGCACGGCCGGAATGGCTTCCAGCACCAACAGCGATGCGCCCGCCTCCTGCAGCGTCAGGGCGTCGGCCTTGAGTTTGCCGGCGGCGGTCGCGCTCTTGCCCTGCACCTTGTAGCCGCCCATCTGGTGCACCGATTGCGGCGTCAAGCCGAGATGGGCGCAGACCGGCACCGCGCGCTCGGTCAGGAAGCGGATGGTGTCGGCCAGCCAGTGGCCGCCTTCCAGCTTGACCATCTGGGCGCCGGCCTGCATCAGTTGCACCGCGTGCTCGAAGGCTGCTTGCGGCGTGGCGTAGCTGCCGAACGGCATGTCGGCCACCAGCAGCGCGCCCTGGTTGCCGCGCGCCACGCTGGCGGTGTGGTAGGCGATGTCGGCCATCGACACCGGCAGCGTCGAGGCATGGCCCTGGCACACCATGCCGAGCGAATCGCCGACCAGCAGCACGTCGACACCGCAGCGATCCATCAGCGCCGCGAAGCTGGCGTCATAACAGGTCAGCATGGCGATCTTCTGGCCCTGGGCGCGCATGCTCGACAACGATGGGATGGTGACCGGCTTGCGCTGCGCGCCGTCCGAATCCTGCAAATACTTGGCCATGCCTATTCTCCACGATTGAAAAATTCGCGCCGGCCGCGCATCTGTTCGATGCGCGCCAGCAGCAATTCAAAATCCTGCGACTGTTGCAGCGGGTTCAAATGCTCATTATTGATGATCAGGAGCGGGGCTGCCTCGTAATGATGAAAGAAGCGGCTGTAACCTTCGCACAGGCGGTATAAATACGTTTCGGAAATTGCCGCTTCCATCGGAATCCCGCGCTGCTCGATGCGCGCTTGCAGTGTCGCCGGGTCGGCCTGCAGGTAAATCACCAAGTCCGGTGTCCGCGCTTGCGGACGTAACTGATTGTACAGTTGCCGGTACAGGTTCAGCTCGTCGTCGGACAGCGTCAATTGCGCGAAGATATTGTCCTTGTCGAGCAGGAAGTCGGAGACGATGCGGGCCTCGAACAGATCGCCTTGCGCCAGGTCGCGTAGCCAGCCGATGCGCTGAAACAGGAAAAACAGTTGCGTCGGCAGCGCGTAGCGCGCGGCGTCGCGATAGAATTTTTCCAGGAACGGATTTTCCTGCGGCTGCTCCAGCAGCGTCTGCGCGCGCAGGTGTGCGGCGATCTGGTGCGCCAATGTGGTCTTGCCGGCGCCGATCGGGCCTTCGACCACGATGTATCGATATTTTTCCAGGTTCATGTGCGGAAAATGAAGTAAACCGCGCCCATCAGGCACAGCCCGGCC
>DATJCV010000298.1:0-19895 GCA_035497775.1 Burkholderiaceae bacterium
GGTCCTGCATCTCGCGCGTCAGGCCGTACATGGCGGCGACGCGTTCGGCGGTGAGGCCGACCTTGATGTACGCATCCTGCTGTTCCTGCGTCCATGCAGTCGGCGGCAACAGATTGAAGCCGAACATGGGCACCCGCGACATGGATTCCACGCCGCCGCAAATGAAGGCTTCGCCGGCGTTGGTGGCGATCATGCCGGCGGCATCCTGCACCGACTGCATGGCCGATCCGCACCAGCGGTTGACCGTCATGCCCGACACCGAATCCGGCAGGCCGGACAGCATGGACACCACGCGGCCGATATTGATGCCCTGCTCGCCTTCGGGGTAGGCGCAACCCCAGATCAGATCTTCGATTTCATCGGCAGGCACATTCACCTTGGCCAGCAGGGCGCGGATGACCTGCGCGCTGAGGTCGTCCGGGCGAATGGCGGCCAGCGCGCCCTTGCGCGCCGCGGTGAAAGGCGAGCGTACATAGCCCGCGATAAGTGTCTTCTTTGCTTGCAATTTGTTCTCCAGATAAAAAATGGAAAGGCGGATGGATTTTGCGCTGACGACTTGACCCTTCCCCTCCCTGGCCCTCCCCCTTGAAGGAGAGGGGATGCGGAGTCTCTTGGTCGGCCAAGTGACTCACCTTTGTCTCATGCGCTTATTGCGCTGGTTGCGTTTCGGCCTTCTGCCGGCGGTAGCTGCGGCGACCGCCTTGCGCATCGCTGTGCACGCCGAGGTACAGCTCCCGGACTTCCGGGTTACTCACCAGGTTCGCGGTCGGGCCGCTCAGGACCACCTTGCCGCTTTCCATGATGTAGCCGTGGTGGGCCACCGAAAACGCCATCGATGCATTCTGTTCGACCAGCAGCATCGATACGCCCTGTTCGCGGTTGATGCGTGAGATGATCGAAAAGATTTCCTCGACCAGCTTGGGCGCCAGGCCCAGGGAGGGCTCGTCGAGCAGGATCAGATTGGGTTGCGCCACCAGTGCGCGGCCGATGGCCAGCATCTGCTGTTCGCCGCCCGAAAGGTAGCCGGCCAGGCCGTTTCGGCGCTCGTAAAGGCGCGGGAAATAGCCGTACACCAGCTCGAAGGATTCCTTCAGGCTGACTACGCCGCTCGTGCGTCCGGCCACCGCAAAGGAAGCCACCGTCAGGTTTTCTTCCACCGTCAGGTCGCTGAAGATGCGACGGCCTTCCATCACGTGAAACATGCCGCGCTTGACCAGTTTGTCCGGCGCGATCGCGGCGGTCGGCGCGCCGAGATAGTGGATCGAGCCGGCGCGGATGGCGCCGTCTTCCAGCGCCAGGACGTTGGTGATCGCCTTCAATGCCGTCGACTTGCCGGCGCCGTTGGCGCCGAGCAGGGCGACGACCTGGCCTTTGCCCACAGCGAGGGAAAGGCCGTTCAGCGCGAGTACGGATTTGCCATAGACAACCTCGACGTCCTGGACTTCGAGGATGTTGTCGGACACGTCGTGCATAGTCGTTTCTTTCAAATTCGGTTGCCGGGAGCGCCCGGCCGGAACCGCCTTGCTGCACATTGGCGGGCGCTCCTGGTTACTGCGTGATTACCGCCCAGTTACAGCGATTTGCTGCCTGGCTTACTTGCTCAGGTCGATCCAGTCGGAAGCCGGCACCAGGGTGTTGCGCTTGCCGTCGTACTGATACACGCGGCCGATCGGGATCGAGTTGCCTTGCACGGTGATCGGTGCGCCGATCAAGCCGCCGGTGTCGAAGTCCTTGATCGTGTTGAGCGCGGCCTTCAGGTTGGCACCGGTCAGTTCCTTGCCAGCAGCGAGGGTGCGCTTGGCGCTTTCGGCGAACAGCATCGCGGTCAGGAAGCCCTGCGTGTAGCCGACCTGCTGATACTCCGGACGCAGCTTGCGGATCGCATCCATCATCGGCGCGCTGCCTTCCTTGTCGAAGTAGTAGCGATAAGGCATCACGCCCATGAAGCCGTCGGCGCCCGGACCCATCTTTTCGACGTTGGTCAGATCCATCGACCAGATCGTGCCCATGAAGCGGGTCTTCATGCCCAGCGACTTGGCCTGGGTGATGAACTCGGGAATGGGCGCCAGCGTGTAGCCGTGGAAGATGGTGTAGTCCGGGTTGGCGCGACGCAGCTTCAGCACTTCGGTCGACACGTCAACGGCTCCCGGCGGGGTGGCGATCTGCTGCACGATGGTCAGGCCGAGTTCTTTGGCGTAGGCGACGCTGGATTCGATCGGATCGCGGCCGAATTCATTGTCCGAGTAGACCAGCGCCACCTTGCCCTTGGGCGTGGCCTTGGCAATGTGGCGCAACAGGATTTTCACCATTTCCGAATAATCGGGACCCGGCATGAAGTACAGCGGGTGCTTCTTCGGATCGTTCAGCTCGGTCGCGAACGAGGTGCCGGACATGATCATGTTGCCCTTGCGCGCGACTTCCGGGGCGATGGTCTTGGTGAAGCCGGTGGAGTCGCCGTAGTAGAAGTTCACGGCCTCCTTGGAGGTGATCTTGTTGAATACCGCCACCGAGACGTCGACCTTGTAGCCGGTGTCTTCGGCCACGTAGCGCATCTTGCGGCCGTCGATGCCGCCCTTTTCATTGATCAGCTTGACGTAGTCGGCCATCGCATTGTTGTAGCTGGGAGCCGTGGCGGCGAAGATGCCGCTCAGCGGGATCGAGGCGCCGATCACGAGGTCGGGCTTACCCTGGGCCATGGCATGGCCCAGCGGGAAGGCCAGCGAGCCGGCGGCAATGGCGGCGGCGAGGCGAAGGGTGTTGCGTCGGTTCTTTTGCATTACAGTCTCCTAGGGTTTTTGCGAGGGAAAGAAATCGGTCAGGACCGGGGTGAACGGCGTCCGAAGAAACGCCTTAAACGGGGAAGCACTTCGGCAAGTCCCTGCGGCTCGAACAGCAGGAAGCCGACGATCAGGGCGCCGAAGACGATCGAACGAACTGCCGGAATGATGGACATGGCGTCCGGAATCCACGGCGTCAGGAAGGTGAAGCCGACGCGCAGCAATTCCGGCACCACGGTCATGAATGCCGCGCCGAGAATGCTGCCGCGTATCGTGCCCAGGCCGCCGACGATGATGGCGGCGAGGAAGAAGATCGACATCACGATAGGAAAACTCTCCGGCGTCACGACGCGGAAGAAATAGGCCCACAAGCCGCCGGCCACGCCCGCGTAGAAGGACGAGAGGCCGAAGCTGAGCAGCTTGTACTTCAGCAACGGGATGCCGAGCACTTCAGCCGAAATGTCGCGGTCGCGGATGGCGATGAAGGCGCGGCCGACGCGGGTGCGGAACAGATTGGACGCCATCACCAGCAGCACGATCGTGGTCGGCACGATAACCCAGTAAAGACGTGCCGGGCGGTCGAGGTCGATGCCGAAGATCTGCGCCGGCGCGACCGTCATGCCTTTGACGCCATTGGTCACCGTTTCCCAGTTGGCAAAGGTGAATTCCAGGATCACCGAAGCCGCGATGGTGGCGATGGCCAGGTACAGGCCCTTCACGCGCAGGCTGGGAATCCCGACGACCAGCCCGATCAGGGCCGTGACCGCGCCGGCGATCGGCACGTTGATGAGGAAGGAGCTGCCCACATGCAGTTCGAGCAACGCTACGGTATAGGCGCCAACCCCCATGAAGGCGGCCTGCCCGAGGCTGGCCAGTCCGGTATACCCGGACAGGATGTTGAGACCGGTTGCACTGATGATGTTGATCGCGATCAGGCACACCCAGTACAGCCAGTACTGGTCAACCAGGAAAGGCGCAGCCACGAAGGCAATGGCGGACCCTGCCAGCATCATCCGCTGACGCATGATGCCGGAAGTCGTCTTGCCGGCAGCGTCACCGTTGCTGGGGGCGATGGTTTGTGCGGTGTTTTGTGCAGTAGTCATAGTCGATCGATTTCGGCAGTTCCAAGGAGCCCGTGCGGGCGCACCAACAACATGATCATCAGCAGCGTGAAGGTCGAGACATGCTTGAATTCGCCACCCAGGAAGGCACCGGCGAATGCCTCGATCAGGCCGACCAGCAGCGAGGCCAGCAGCACGCCGAGAATGGAATCCATCCCGCCCATGATCACCACCGACAGCACCGTCAGGCCGAACACCCCCATTGCTGGCGAAATGCCACCGACCGAGCCGACCAGGATGCCGGCGCCGGAGGCGATCATGCAGGCCACCGCCCACGACATCGAATACACCTTCGGCACGCTGATACCGCAGGAGTAGGCGGCGCCATGGTCGCTCGCGGTCGCCCGCAGCGCCAGGCTGCCGCGCCAGTAGCGCAGCACCAGCAGGAACAGCACGATGGTCGCCGAGGCGATGGCAAACGCCACGGCCGTCTTCGGCGAGACGTAGGCGGGACCGAGAAACACCGGCTTGTCGTCGACGAAGGACACCAAACGGTGCGGCTCCAGGCCCCAGATCAGTTCCACCGCGCCGACCACCATCGAACCAATGCCAATGGTCACCATGAAGACGGTGAACGGGCTGGTGCCGAGCATGGGGCGAATGATGGTGCGTTCGACCACGGCGCCGAACAGGCCGCCGCACGCCAGCACCAGCGGGATCGCCAGCCAGATCGGCAGGCCCATGCCGGCGGTGAAGGCGAAGAACAGGTAACCGCCCAGCATCAGCGTTTCGCCCAGCGCGAGGTTGAGTACGCGCGTGGTTTTATAGATCAGCACGAAGGCCACACCGGTCAGCGCCAGCAGCGCGCTCGAACCAATGCCTGAGAGCGCGATCTCGGCCAGATAAATCCAATCGATGTTCACACTGCCTCCTCTGTTTCTGCGGGGATTGCCAGCTGGCCGGCGCCGTCGGCGCCGAGGTAGGCACTGATCACTTCCGGATTGCGCTGCACTTCTTCGGGCTTGCCCTGCGCAATCACCTTGCCGAAGCTCAGCACCACCACGTGGTCGGAAATGTCCATCACCATGCCCATGTCGTGTTCGACCATCAGCACGGTGACGCCCCATTCCTCGCGGATGTCGAGGATGAAGTGCGCGATGTCTTCGGTCTCTTCACGGTTCATGCCGGCCACCGGTTCGTCCAGCAGCAGCACCTTGGGCCGCATCGCCAGCGCCCGCGCCAGTTCGACGCGCTTGCGCAGGCCGTAAGGTAGGTTAGCCACCGGCTCGTCGCGGATGTGGCCGATATCGAGGATGCGGATGATCTTTTCATCGATCTCCGCGCTCAGTGCTTCTTCCTCGCGCCGCGCACGGCCGCGATAGATGAGGCCATCGAACAGATTGCTCTTCATGTGCGAATGGCGGCCGAGCTTGATGTTCTCCAGCACGGTCATGCCGCGAAACAGCGCGATGTTCTGGAAGGAGCGCGCCAGTCCGCGCTTGGCCCGTTCCGGCGGCGGCACGCGCGCGATCGATTCACCCTCGAACACGATGTCACCCGAGAAGGGCTTGTAAAAGCCGGAGATGCAGTTGAACAAGGAAGTCTTGCCGGCGCCGTTCGGCCCGATCAGGGCGGTGACGGAGCCGGGCGCGACAGAGAAGGACACCTGGCTCAGGGCTTCGATGCCGCCGAATCTCAGCGACAGATCGCTGACCCGCAGCACCGGCTCGGCCAGTGCCGTTTGCGATGAAATCACGTTCATGATGCGTTTGATCCCCTTACAGGCTATACGCGAGGCGGGTGCCTTCGTCGATGGCGCGCTTGGCATCGAGTTCGGAAGCGAAGCGGGCGCCGCCGATGAGATTGACCTTGATGCCGGCCTTTTCCAACGCTTGCGCAAGACCTTGCTCCGGGTCCTGGCCAGCGCACATGACGACGGTGTCGGCGAGCAGCACATGCATTTCGCCATCGATGCTGTAGTGCAGGCCGGCGTCGTCCACCTTGTGATAGGTGCAGCCGATGAGTACCGGCACGCCGCGCTTGTTCAGCTTGGTGCGATGGATCCAGCCGGTGCTCTTGCCCAGGCGCGCGCCGGGCCTGGTGGTGCTGCGCTGGAGCATGGTGACCTTGCGCGCCGGCGTTTCCTTCACCGGTTCGCGCAGGCCGCCGCGCGTGGCGATAGTCGGATCGACGCCCCAGGCATCGAAGAATTCCGGGTTGGTCGCCACGCCGCTCTTGGGCGCCGTCAGCAATTCGGCGACGTCATGGCCGATGCCGCCGGTGCCGATAATGGCGACCCGCTCGCCGACTTGCACGCGGCCGCTGATGACATCCAGATAGCCCACCACCTTCGGGTGGTCGGCGCCATCGATGTCGGGGGTGCGCGGCTTGATGCCGGTCGCGATGATGACTTCGTCGATGGCGTTACGGGCCAGGTCCTCGATGCCGGCGCGCACGCCGAGCCGCACTTCGACGCCGCTCTGGTCGAGTCGCTTGCGGAAGTAGCGGATGAGTTCGGCGAACTCCTGCTCCTTGCCGGGAATGCGGCGCGCGATGTTGAGCTGACCGCCGATGTCGTCGCTCGCTTCGAACAGCACCACCTGGTGGCCGCGCTCGGCCGCGGCAGCGGCGCACGCCATGCCGGCCGGGCCGGAGCCGATGACCGCGACGCGGCGCTTCACGGCCGGCGGCTCTTCGGAAAACTCGGTTTCGTGGCAAGCCTTCGGATTCACCAGGCAGGTCGCCAGGCGATCGGTGAAGATATGGTCGAGGCAGGCCTGGTTGCAGGCGATGCAGGTATTGATTTCATCGGTGCGGCCGCTCGCAGCCTTGATCACGAAGTCGGGATCGGCAAGGAACGGGCGCGCCATCGAAACCATGTCCGCTTCGCCTGTGGCGAGGATTTCCTCGGCGATGGCGGGCATATTGATGCGGTTGGAAGCCACCACCGGGATGCCGACTACCTTCTTCAGGCGGGCGGCGGCAAAGGAGAAAGCCGCGCGCGGCACGCTGGTGGCAATGGTCGGCACAACCGACTCGTGCCAACCGATGCCGGTGTTGAGGATGTCGGCGCCGGCGCTTTCGACGGCGCGCGCAAGCGCATCCACTTCTTCGCCGGTCAGCCCGCCTTCGACCAGATCGATCGCCGAGATGCGATACATGATCAGGAAGTCCTTGCCCAGGCGTTCGCGCGTGCGACGCACGATCTCCAGCGGGAAGCGAATGCGGTTCTCGAACGAGCCGCCCCATTTGTCGGTGCGCTGGTTGGTGCGCGGCACGGTGAACTGGGTGATCAGGTAGCCTTCGGAAGCCATCACCTCGATGCCGTCGTAGCCGGCTTCGCGCGCCAGCACGGCGCAATTCACGAAGTCGTCCACGGTTCGCTCCACCTCTTCCGTCGTCAGTTCACGCGGCACGCGGCGATTGATCGGCGAGGACGTCGAGCAGGGGCCGACGATTTGCGGATGCTTGGCATAGATGCCGGTATGCAGCACCTGCAGCACGATCTTTGCCCCCGCTTCATGCACGGCGTTGACGATGGGCGTGTGTTCGGCCAGTTTTTCGGCCGAATCGAGCACTTGCGCGCCTTCTTCGACGCGGCCTTCGAAGTTGGGCGAGGTGCCGCCGGTGATGACGAGGGCGACACCGCCGCGCGCACGCGCGGAATAGAAGGCGGCCAGGCGTGGGATCGCGTCCGGCTCGTTCTCCAGGCGGGTATGGAGAGAACCCATGATCACGCGGTTGCGCAATTCATGGGAGCCGACCGTGATCGGCGATAACAGCAGCGGGTAGTTTTCGTTCGACATTGCTCGTTTCTTCATGCGTTGATGCCGGTTCCGGGCCTTAGCCCTGCATGCCGGCCACCAGATGGTTTTCGTACTGCGAGCGCAAGACCTTCTTGTGCAGCTTGCCGGTCGCGGTGTGCGGGAGGGACTCGACGAAAATGATGTCGTCCGGCATCCACCACTTGGCGATCCGGCCGTCAAGGAAGCGCAGGATGTCTTCGCGGGAGACATCGCGACCTTCCTTGCGCACGGCGATGACGACGGGGCGCTCGTCCCACTTCGGATGCTTGGCGCCGACTACCGCCGCCTCGAAGATGTCGGGGTGGCTCATCACATGATTTTCCAAATCGATCGAGGAAATCCATTCGCCGCCCGACTTGACCAGATCCTTGGCGCGGTCGGTCAGACGCACGTAACCGTGCTTGCTGATGGTGGCGATGTCGCCGGTGTCGAAGAAGCCGTCCTTGTCGAGCGCGCTGCCACGCTCGTTGCCGTAGTAGGCCTGCACGATGCAGGGGCCGCGCGCCTGCAGGTGGCCGGCGCTAACGCCATCCCAGGGCTGGATGTTTCCTTCGTCATCCTTGGTGCGGAACTCGACCAGGAAAGGCGGCCGTCCCTGCGTCTGACGCAGGTCTACCATGGCATCGCCGGTGAGGTCGCGGGTTTCCGGGATCAGCGAGCAGATGGCGGCCATCGGCCCCATTTCCGTCATGCCGAAGGCGGAGCGCACTTCGACGCCGTGGCCGTTCATGAAAGCTTCCATCAGCGAGCGTGGACAGGGCGAACCGCCGACGTAGATGCGCTTCAGATGTTTCAGGGTTTCGCCGCGCTCGGCCAGGTAGGCGAGCACGCCCTGCCACACGGTCGGCACGCCGCCGGTGCAGGTGACGCGTTCGTTGAGCAGCAGCTCGCCGAGCGATTCGCCATCCAGTTTCGGGCCCGGCAGCACCAGTTCGGCGCCGGCCATCGGCGCCGAGAACGGCCATGTCCAGCCGTTGGCATGGCACATCGGCACCACCTGCAACACCACGTCGTTGGAGCCAAAACCGTACATGTCGCGCGAATTGGCCGCCAGCGACATCAGCACGATGGAGCGGTGCGAGTACAGCACGCCCTTCGGCTGGCCGGTGGTGCCCGAGGTGTAAGCGAGGCTGGCCGCGGTGTTTTCATCGAAGCTCTGCCAGGCGAAATCGGCGTCGGTTTCCGCGATCCAGTCTTCGTAGGCGATCGCATTACGCAGCGTCGTCTTCGGCATGTTGTCGCGATCGGTGAGGATCACATAGCGTTCGATGGTCGGCAGGCGGTCGGCCAGACTTTCTGCGAGCTCGACGAAGCTGGTGTCGAGCAGCAGGATGCGGTCTTGCGCATCGTTGATGATGAAGGCGATCTGTTCCGAGAACAGGCGCGGATTGACCGGGTGGTAGATCGCGCCGATGCCGGCGATGCCGTACCAGCACTCGAGATGATTGGAGGTGCTCCACGCCAGCGTCGCCACGCGGTCGCCGGTGCGGATGCCTTCCTGGACCAGGCGCTTGGAGACGCGCAAGGCACGCTCGTGCACTTGCGCATAGTTGGTGACCTTGAGCGGGCCTTCGACCGAGCGCGAGACGACGCGGCGTTCGCCATGCTGGTGCGCGGCATATTCGATCACGCGATGGCAAAGGAGTTGCCAGTCCTGCATCAGGCCTAGCATGACGCGCCTCCCACCAGGAAATCCCGCGAACACGATCGGATTGTGGCGCCATGTGTGGCGAGTGTGGAGCTGCCTGAGCTCACAAAGAAGTGCAATCTCATGAATGTCTCTTCCCGTTTGTTTTCATTAAATTCCGGCGCGGCGGATCGGCATCCAGCTCGCCTGTCAGATCCACTATGCAAGTTCAATGCCAATGGACAACATGAGGTTTTCACGACTGAAGGTCCGGACTGGCTGTGCAAAGTCCGCGATATCTGTCTGCCGGGTGGACACCTGAAAAATAGTGTCTTGACGACAGACAGCGGCGCGCCGAATCGCCGGCGCAATCAACAATCAATATTCGTAGAATCCGCGCCCGGACTTGCGGCCGAGATAACCGGCGTCAACCATTTCCTGCAACAGCGGCGCCGGGCGATATTTCGGGTCCTTGAAATCCCGGTAGAAGACATTCATCACCGACAGAAAGGTATCCAGCCCGACCAGATCGGCAAGAGCCAGAGGACCGATCGGGTGATTCGCGCCAAGCCGCATTCCGGCATCGATGTCTTCCCGCGTCGCAAGCCCTTCCTGCAGCGCAAAGATGGCCTCGTTGATCATCGGGCATAGAATCCGGTTGACAACAAAGCCGGGAGCATTCTTCACCGCAATCGCGGTCTTGCCGATGCGCGCGGCCAGGTCATTGGTGGCGTCAAACGTGCTGTCGCTGGTCTGGATGCCGCGGATGATTTCAACCAGCGCCATCACCGGCACCGGATTAAAGAAATGCATGCCGACAAATCGGCTGGGGTCGGACAGCGATGCCGCCAGCATGGTGATGGAAACCGAGGAAGTGTTGGTGGCGACGATGCATCCGGGCTTTGCGACCGCGTCCACTTCCGCCAGGATCTTTTGTTTGAGTTCGACATTCTCCGTGGCCGCCTCGATGATGAAATCGGCGCCGGCAAGCTCGCTCAAACTGGTCGTGGTCTTGATCGACGACAGGATTCTCGCTTTCTCGTCGCCGGAAATTTTGCCCTTGTTTACCAGGCGTTCCAGGCTGGACGCGATTGTCGCAATGGCCTTTTCGAGCGCCGCCTCGTTGACGTCTCGAAGAACCACGTTCAACCCCGCGTTCGCGCAGACCTGCGCAATGCCGCTTCCCATGAGGCCGGCGCCGATGACGCCGATGATTTGAATAGCCATATCGTTCCTGATCGTTGAAGTCATACCCAAGTGTTCCATCCCGGCGAAACCAGACGCTGCCGCCACAGGATTGCAATTCCACTGAGCAATAACCATGCCCGTGACTCGGGAATGCCCTTGGGGCGCGCCCGATCCGCTTGAAAAACGGTTCGGTGCGGGCAAAACGGGTTCCAAGCGAGCCACCGTCACTCGACATGACTGCAAGCGAACTGCGGTGAAAACATTTGAAATGTCTTCTATAAATACACACTGTTATTGATCGGGATGGATTTTGCGCGCTGCGTGGAGAGCCTTTGCGCGTTTGCATTTAAAAATAAATCTGACTTATTGACAGATTGTCTGACAATTATTAAAATCCTTGTATGGAAACCGAACAGATCGAGCCCGCGTTCAATCTGCGCAAGCCGAGCAGCCTGCGCAGTCACGTCGAAAGCTTCCTGCGCGAAGCGATCATGAGCGGGCGCTTCCAGCCCGGCGAACGGCTACGCGAGCGCGAGCTGTGCGAAATGCTGGATGTCAGCCGGCCCTCGCTGCGCGAAGCCTTGCGCATCCTGGAAGCCGAAAAGCTGATCAAAACCGTCTTGCATCGCGGGCCGGTGGTCGCCGCCATCACGGCCGACGAAGCGCGCGAGCTGTACGCGGTACGGGCCTTGCTGGAAAGCCATGCGGTACATGAATTCACCCGGCTGGCGGACGATGCGGCAGTGGCCCGCTTGGGCGAGGCCGTCGACCGCCTGCATGCCGCGGCAGCCGGCGCCGGCCGCAAGCAGCTACTGGCGGCCAAGGCCGAGTTCTACGACGCGATCCTGAATGGCTGCGGCAACCAGTTGATCAAGGAAATGCTGCTGGCCCTGCTCTCGCGCATCAACCTGCTGCGCGCCACCTCGTTCTCGCGCCCCGATCGCCTGGCCGAAAGCCTGGCCGAAATCGACCGCTTGTTCGCGCTGATCCAGGCGCGCAACGCCGGCGCCGCGCGCGAAGCGGCACGCATGCATATCGTCAACGCCGAACAGGCGGCGCTGGCCGTATTGGCAAGACCAGATTCATCCACCCCACCACCTCTCTCAACTCTCAAGGATTAGCAAATGAACCAAGAACTGTTCGACCAAGGCCTGAAAACCCGCCGTGAAGTATTGGGCGCCGAATACGTCGATGCCTCGATCAAGAACGCCGACGACTTCAACCGCGAGATGCAGGAACTGGTCACCCAATACTGCTGGGGCGACGTCTGGAATCGCCCGGGCCTGGACCGCAAGACGCGCAGCTTCCTCAATCTGGCGATGCTGACCGCGCTCAACCGCCCGCATGAAATCAAGCTGCACGTGCGCGGCGCGATCAACAACGGCCTGACCAAGGACGAGATCAAGGAAGTGTTCCTGCAGGCGGCGATCTACTGCGGCGTGCCGGCAGCGATCGACAGCTTCCGGGTCGCCAAGGAAGTCTTCAAGGAAATGAACATCTAAGGAACCGCCATGCAGCAAAAAATCTGCTTCATCGGGCTGGGCATGATGGGCTACCCGATGGCGGCCCTGCTGTCGAAGGCCGGTTATCCGCTGTGGGTGGCGGACGCCGATGCCGCTCGCGCCCAGCAGTTTTGCGCCGAGCACCAGGCCACCGCGATTACCTTGGGCGCAGCGGAATTTCCGGACGTCGACGTGGTCATCACGATGCTGCCGAATTCGGCGATCGTGGAAGCGGTCCTGGAGGGCGAGGACAAGCGCGGCGGCGTGGTCAGCCGCCTGAAGGCGGGCGCCACCGTGATCGACATGAGCTCGTCGGAACCGCTGCGTTCGCGCGCGCTGGCGGCCAGGCTGGCGGCGCAAGGCTTGCGCTTCCTGGACGCGCCGGTGTCGGGCGGCGTCAAGCGCGCGATCGAGGGTTCGCTGGCGATCATCGTCGGCGGCGAGCCGGCGACCTACGACGCCTGCGTCGCCATCCTGCAGCGCATGGGCAAGAACCTGTTCCATGTCGGCGCTGCCGGCGCCGGCCATGCGGTGAAGGCGCTGAACAACTACGTTTCCGCGGCCGGCCTGTCGGCGGCGGTGGAGGCCTTGCAGGTCGGCGCGCGCTTCGGCATCGATCCGGCAGTGATGACCGACGTGTTGAACGCCTCCACCGGCCGCAACAACTCGACCGAGAACAAGGTCAAGCAATTCATGCTGAACGGCGCCTTCAACTCGGGATTTTCGCTGCAATTGATGGCCAAGGACATGGGCATCGCGATGCAGCTCGGGCGCGACATGGATTGCCCGATGCCGCTGGGCGACGAATGCCTGGCGTTGTGGACCGATGCCGTCAAGGGTCTGGACCGGGTCGCCGACCATACCGAGATGTACCGCCTGCAAGGCGCGAAGAAGTAAGCAGTACGGCGACCGTGCGCGACTGAAAACCGCGCCCGGCCCCGGCAACCCCGATCGAATTCGGTTTGATACGGGTTCGCAATCCGTATGAATCGGCCCTCACCGGAGCAAACATGAGTCTCGCCTCCCCTGCCGTCTACGAAGTGTATGCAATCCGCTATGCCACCGTGGCGCGCAAGCGCGCCGAGAATTTCATGGCCTACGACCCACACGAGGGGCCGATGCCGATGGATTACTTCATCTGGGTGATTCGCGGCGCCGGGCGCACCGTCGTGGTCGATACCGGCTTCAACCGGGAAGCAGCGGCGCAACGAAAACGCGAATTCCTGCGCTGCCCGATCGAATCGCTGCGCCACCTGGGAATCGAGCCGCAGGCGGTCGCCGACGTGATCCTGACCCACCTGCACTACGACCACGCCGGCAACGTCAAGCTGCTGCCGAACGCGACGATCCACCTGCAGGAAAAGGAGCTGCAGTACGCCACCGGCAAATACATGAAGTACGACCTGATGCGGCATCCGTATGCGGTGGACGACGTGGTCGACGTCGTGCGCGGGGTGTACGACCAGCGGGTCTGCTTCTACGAAGGCGATGCCGAACTGGCCGACGGCATCCAGTTGATCCATGTCGGCGGCCACACCCAGGGCCTGCAGGCGGTGCGCGTGCACACGCAGCGCGGCTGGGTGGTGCTGGCGTCGGACGCCAGCCATTTCTACGACAACATCCACCAGGAATCGCCGTTCCCGATCGTGTTCCATGTCGGCGACATGCTGGAGGGATACGGCAGGCTGCTGCGCCTGGCCGAGTCCAAAGACCATCTGGTGCCGGGACACGATCCACTAGTGATGGCGCGCTATCCGCGCCACGGGCAGCCGGAACATGAGATCGTCGCGCTGCACCAGCCGCCTCTGGAATAGGCCGCCGCCGGAGTGACGCAGGCAGCCGGTGCGGCCTGGGCCGGATCATATACTCCAGCATGCATAGCCAATTTCCTGTCGTTGCACAAACGGATTTACTGACATACTGCCATTATTTTCCAAGGTTGGCAGCGGCATTAACACTCGGTTTGGGCTAGGAACGCGGACGCGCCGTCGGCGGCGGCGCGGCCAGGCTTGCAGCGCAGTCGATTCAGGTAGTGGCTGCGCTCTTTTCCAAATGCTCAAGCATTGCGTCCAGCCCGAGCAAATAGGAGTTCGTGCCGAAGCCGGCGATCATGCCGATCCCGGCTTCCGCCAGCACCGAGTGCATGCCGCGCTTTTCGATATTCGTCATGTGGACTTCAATATACGGAAAGCTGACTGCCCGCAGGCAGTCCCGCAGCGCATAGCCGGCATACAGGAAACCGGCCGGATTCATGACCAAGCCGTCCACCCTTTCATCCACCGCCCGGTACAGGCGGCCGATCGCCTCGCCCTCTACGTGTGTATAGAAAATTTCGAGCGCATAACCGTTTTTCTGTGCGTGCGCCTGCAGCATGGCATCCAGTTCGGCGGCGGTGGTGGTGCCGTACAGTTCGGGCTGGCGCCGTCCCAGATAACTCATGTTGGCGCCTTGCAGTACCAATATTTTTTTCATCTAAACTCCTTATGATGGGATCACGCCCGCCGCGCGGAACTGGTCCCATAACTGGAAAAACATCTGCTCGGTATCGACACTGTCGTGAAAGCCGTAGCGCCTGGCCTTGCCCATGTCGGAGATGATGTCGAACTCGGGCGTAAAGACGAAATCGCCATAATTCCACGACACGATCTGCTCATAGGCATGCGGCTGCAGCTTGTGCTTGGCGACGATGCGGTCCCAGACCGGCCCCTTGTCGGCCATGTACTTGGCCAGACTGATGTGACGGCGCGGGCCGGCCTCCATGCCGAAATACTCGGCGATTTTCGGCCAGGTGTTTTCCCAGCGGATCAGATCGCCATTGGTGATGTTGAACGCCTCGTTGGCGCAAGCCGGCGTGGTCGCCATCCACACCATCGCCCGCGCCAGCAAACCGGCATCGGTGCATTGATACAGCGCGCGATAGTTGCCCGGCGTGCCCGGATGGCACAGCGGCATGCCCAGCTCTTTCGAGATCGCGGCATAGACCGAGATCAGCATTGTCAGGTTCATCGGGTTGCCGAGCGCGAAGCCGCTGATGGCATGCGGCCGCGCGGAGGAGCAGGTCCAGCGCGCGCCTTGCTGGCGTTCCAGCAGGTAGTCCCATTGGCTATAGTAAAAATTCGGCGGCATGTGGCGTGGATCGTCTTCCTTGGCCGGCGTCTTGAACGGCCCCAGGTGATTGCCGTACCACTTGGTGCCATGCATCACATGGATGTGCTCCAGTTCCCTGGCCAGCGGCTCCATGGTCTCCACCAGGTTGCGCAGCATGGCGAGGTTGCTGTCGACCCAATCGCTCAGATCCGGCCGCTCGACGTAGGCGCCGAAAAAAATATGCGTGACATCGGCTTGCTGCGCCAGCTTGGCGCGGCAATCGGCCGCATCCAGCAAGTCGACCGCGATGTGCTGATACTCGCCCGGCAGGTCCGGCTGGCGCCGCGACAAGGCAACGATATCCCAGCCGCCGATGGCGAGTAGATGTTTGAGAAGATTGCGTCCCACCACGCCGGTGGCGCCGGCGATCAGTGCTTTTTTTCTGGTCATGAGTCAATCACCATCTGCTTGAAAGAATAAAAACGGGCGCGGCACGCAACTGGGAGGCAGTCACGCGCGGCGCCCGGCACAGGAGTCAGCGTTTAGTTCTTGCGGATTTTTTCCAGCTCGGCGTGGAAATCATTCACCAATCCCTGGTCGTAGCTGGCGGCGAACTTGTCGACCACCGGCTTGGTGACCTCGCGCATGCGCTGGATTTCGGCCGGCGACACGTCGTTGATCGCCATCCCCTGCGCTTTCAGCGTGATCAGCGCCTTGTCGCTCGCAGCACGGCTGACCTGGCGTTGGTAAGTACGCGCCTCAACCGCGCTTTCCTGAAGAATCCGCTTCTCGTCGGCCGACAGCTTGTCCCAGAAGCGCTTGCTGACGATGACTGCGAAGGCGTTATAGGCATGGCGCGTATTGCTCAGGTACTTCTGCACTTCGTCGAACTTGTTGGACACGATGATGGCGTACGGATTTTCCTGGGCATCGACCGCGCGCGTTTCCAGCGCGGTAAACAATTCACCGAAAGCCAGCGGCACCGGATTGGCGTTCAACGCCTTGAACGACTCGACAAAAACCGGATTCGGCATGACGCGGATCTTCAAGCCGTCCATGTCCTCCGGGCGCATGATGGCGCGCTTGCTGTTGGTGACGTTACGAAAGCCGTTTTCCCAGAATCCCAGGCCGACCAGGCCATGCGCGTTCAGACGTTCCTGCAGCTTTTTGCCGAAGGGCCCGTCCAGCAATTGATCGGCCTCTTTTTCGTTGGCGATCATGTAGGGGAAATCCAGGATGCCGAATTCCTTGACGATGCCGGCCAGGGTCGAGGTCGCTGCCGACATCATTTCCTGGGTCCCGCCCTGCAGCGCCGACTGCTGCTGCAGTTCGCTGCCCAGCTGCGACGATGGAAATTCGCGCACCTTGATCTTGCCGCCGCTTTTGGCAGTAGCCAGCTCGGCAAATTTCTGCACGCCACTGCTCAAAGGATGATCCTTGTTCAGCAAATGGCCCCAGCGGATGGTGCGCTCCTTGATGTCCGCAGCGCTGGCAGCGGGCATGCCCAGGACGCCCGCACATAGCAAGGCGGAAACCAGGGTTGCACGAATTTTTGTGGATTTCATTTTGTCTCCTCAGACGGTTGGTTGATCGACGTAGTTTCAAGCCCCTCTTGGCTTGGTACGAATTACGGCCGCTTACTCCGAGCGCCACCGTTCTCGTTCTGCAAAACAGCGCTCGTGCATGCGACACGAGCGATTGCTTATATTTTTATTGGAAGCCAGCGCGCCGCACGCCCAGGTCCCGTATCCACAGCAATCCGATTTGCGCGGCCATGGCACAGCCCAGTGCGCCCAGGAAGCTGACGGCGACACCACTGGATTCCGGCGTGGCACTCAGCGCAAAACAAAAAGTCGCCAGCGCATAAAACCCGGATACCAGGCCGCGCAAAAGCTGGATGACAGCGCCGACGCCCGCGGCGGGATGCGTGAAGGCCGCCAACACACATGCCAGTAGCGGAAAGGATGAAAACAATCCGCTCAGGGCCGGCCTCTGGCACTCGGCGGTGTAGGTCACAATCATCGCCCCCGAGGTCCCAGCCAGCATCCGCGCCGGCAATTCAAGGTGCGACGGCGCCGTTGCCGTTCTCACCACCGCCACCGTTTGCTCCCAGCGGCGGCCAATCAGCGTGATCGCCCACAGCAAGGTCGGCACCAGAAACAGCTTAAGCGCCAATGGAGAGCCCAGCTTCGCGGCACAGCCGCCATATCAGTACCCAAGGGGCTTAACTGAACCATGCCGCCGGCACGGTAACCAGGGATGGAAAAATAATCAGCATCACCAGGACACAGAGCAACGCTCCGATGAACGGAATGCTGCCGAGGATGACGCCGTCGACCTTGGCCTTCCCCACCCCAGCGACCACAACCAGAACCGTCCCAATCGGCGGCAAAATCAGGCTGATCGAGGTACACATGATGAACAGCACGCCGAAATACACCGGATCGACTCCACCGGCCTTGACCACCGGCATCAATACCGGCGTCAGAATCAGGATGGTTGGCACCGCATCCAGGGCCATGCCGACCAACAGCACCATCAGCAGGATCACGACGATCAACAACATCTGACTGTGCATGAATGGATCGAGCAAAGCGATCAGCGCATCTGGCAGCTCTGCGATCGTGACAAGCCAGGAAACCACCATTGCCGCTGCGACCAGGAACATCACGATGCTCGTCGTCTTGGCGGCGCTGATGAAGCAGTATTTGAGCTCCGCCCATCTGACGGTGTGGTAAATGAATACACTAACGAACAGCGAATAAACCGCGGCCACCACCCCCGCCTCGGTTGGCGTGAATATCCCGAAACGCAGGCCGCCGATGATGATGACGGGCAGCATCAGCGCCCAGGCACCAACGGCGAGCGATTTGAATACCGCCGACGCCGGCTTGCGCGGCTGTACCGCAATCGTTTCCTTGCGACACAGATACCACCAGCAAATGAGCAGGCTGACACCCATCAGGATTCCGGGGACGATGCCTGCCATAAACAACTTGGTGATCGAAACCCCGCCCGCTACGCCAAAAATAATGAATCCGATACTGGGCGGAATAATCGGCGCGATGATACCGCCGGCGGCAATCAGGCCGCAGGATCGATTCTCGTTGTAGCCGGCGTTTTTCATCATCGGCAAAAGCACCGCCGCCAGTGCCGCCGAATCGGCAATCGCCGAACCGGACAAACTGGCTAGGATCACCGCCGCCAGGATCGCGACGTATCCGAGACCGCCACGCACGTGCCCGATCAGGTCCATCGCTATATTGATGATCCGTTTGGACAGGCCGCCCACGTTCATCAGCTCACCGGCCAGCAGAAAAAACGGCACCGCCAGCAGCGGATAGCTATCGGCGCCGTTGATCAGGTTCTGCGCCAGTATCTGCGCATCGAACATGTCCAGCAGCAGCATCAAGGCCACGCTCGCCATCATCAGCGCGAAGGCAATCGGCATGCCGAACGCAATGGCTCCCAGCATTGACGACAGGAATACAAGAATTACCATGACTGCCTTTCTATTCTTATTTCGCTGGTCCGGATCGGGATGCCAGGTTTCATGTTGAGTGCTCCAGGTCCACCACCGCCTCTGCACTCGCTCCGAGCATCAGGTCGGTATCGCTCACCTTGCCCGCCAGCACCCGGTACAGGTGGATCAGCACTAGTATGGCCATCGCTACGCTGGCGATGACGCCGGGAAGGTACATGTAAGCCATTGAAATTTGCGCCACTGGAGAACTGGTAGAGGCGTTGATCACCATTTGCTTCCAACTGCCCAGAAAGAGCAGCCCGAGTGCAAACAGGATGAGCAGATCGCAGAGCACCACGCAAATGATTCTCCCGATGTGCGGCAGGCGGCGCACCAGAGCATCGATGCCCAGGTGGGATTGCTCGCGCACGGCAACCGCCGCGCCGATAAAGATCATCCAGACGAAGATAAGACGTGACACCTCTTCTGAGACCATGATCCCGGAATTGAATCCATAGCGCAGAACCACATTGCCAAAAACGAGGATCACCATGGCCGCAAGCATCCAGCCGAGCAGCCCCTCCACCCATCGGCCAAGCCGCGTCAGGACTGGATCAAGCATGGCACCGCCCTTCATTCGAATGCCAAATACCGGTTGCCGGATATGGGCTCAACCTAGCTCCCAAGCGGTGCCAGACGCCATGATTCGATGACTTCAATTCCATGTCTCACTCTCTCTTCCTTTATTTTTTGCGGAGCACGCCACATATGGGATGCGACATTGAGTTTCTCCACGATAGTCATAAGCAAATCCCAGGCCACATGTCGAGCCGCTTGTTTTGGGCCTGCAGCGCGGGAAACCTGTCTTTAAAAAAGACAATCCTTGTCTGTGCTGGCGACAAAACCCCGATCACCCACTTCTCGCGCAAAACGTTCACTCCTGCCCGATATGCAGCGTCGGCAATTATTCAATAATTGCCGGGCTCGACGCTTGATGATTCATGAAGCAAGGATTCGAAAAAAAAGGAGGCTCGCCGGGCACAGTAAAACCGCAGTACGGATGAATCCGATAAGGTGACGCTAGCTGGTCATTGGCACCGATCTTGCAGACGATGATCGCGCCGGACAGCCTGCCAATTGAACACGGCTGCGCTTTCCCGTTTTTTTCCTGAGTGGTATCGGCCGAGTCAACCCATCGGAGAGGTAGAAATCTCAATGAGTGCGCATTTCAATCTGACGAGCTTGAAGCTTTTCGTGGCGATCGCCGAAGAGCGAAGCATTACGCATGCCGCCCAACGCCAGAATCTGGTCCTCTCCGCCGCGAGCAAGAGAATCAGCGATCTGGAAACCGCAATCAATGCGCCATTGCTTTACCGGCATGCAC
>DATJCV010000299.1:0-7560 GCA_035497775.1 Burkholderiaceae bacterium
GCTTCGAGGTCATGGAGGGCTTGAAAGCCATCGAGGGCAGCGGCTATTTGCCGGTGCTGGTGATTACGGCGCAACCGGGCCACAAACTGCGTGCGCTGCAAGCGGGTGCCAAGGACTTCATCAGCAAACCATTCGATTTGATCGAAGTGCAGACCCGGATCCACAACATGCTGGAGGTGCGGCTGTTGTATCAAAAACTGGAAGACTATAACAAGCTGCTGGAACGCACCGTGCTGGAACGCACCGCCGAATTGCGCGAAAGCGAAGCCCGTTTCAAGAGTTTTACCGAGCTCTCTTCGGACTGGTATTGGGAGCAGGATGCACAAGGAAAATTAACCAGATTTTCCGGCCCGGTCGTGGAGATGCTGGGGCTGGATCCGAGCGCCGCAGGAACCGGTACGGAGTCGGCACCAGACCTGGCGCCCAAGAGCGGCAGCAGCTTGGCAGCGGGTGGCTGGAATGCCGAGCAGCACGCGCTGCTGGCGGCTAACATTGCGGCGCGGCGGCCATTCCTTGATTTTGTCTACAGCCGCCACACTGCCGATGGCACCATGCAATATTTGCAAGTCAGCGGCGAGCCGATGTTCGACTCGGGCAGCCGCTTCATCGGTTACCGCGGCATCGGCATGGATGTGACCGAGCGCATGCGGCCGAATCTGGCGTAGCCGGCTTACGGCAGGCAGCGAGCGAAGCCTTCAAAGTCATCGCGCAAGAGGCCGTGGCTGAAAGCGTTTCCATCCGTGCATGTCGCAGGACACTGTGCTGGCGCCGATTTCTGTGGTTGTTTAACGGGAGTATGATGTAATTTGTTAGGAATTCATTGCGGTAATGCATTGTATATAGTGGAGTATGCTCCTGCCGCAGATAATCGCCGGTCGCTGCACGTGTTGAACCGGAGATCGTCGCACTGCGAACAAGATGGCAACCGCCGCCTCTCGAGACCAGCAAAAGTATCGATGATTGTCACGAACACCCAACGGCTCCGGGCACCTCGGGCCGGGTCATTTGAGGCTGACGTGTGTCGGGCTAATTGTCTGGCGAACCGCATTTGTGCCGAAGTGACGCAGCTGCTTTCGGTCGCATCAATCTTGACCGCTCATTTTGGGAGCGCCAACTTGAGGTTGGCATCGGCCGTTTCTTTCACTGCCTCATTCCGGGCGGCGATGATCTTCTTGTCCGCTTTGCCATTGGCTCTGATCGCCACATGGATGGTTGCCGCTTCCTGCAGGCAGACATCCTTGTCTTTGCCGGTGTGGCTCTCGCATTTGGCTTTGGCGACGGCATAGTCGGCGTTGGCGACGGCAATACGGGCGTGGGCATGCGCCTGTCGGGTGCCTTTGTACTGGACTTTGGCGCTGGATTTGGCGCGCGTGCGGACGGCCTCCGCCTCTGCCACGCAGACCGCGCTGGGACCCTCGCTCAGGGCGATGCATTGTTCATGCGCGCGCTGGTAGCCGGTATCGGCAAGTTGTTTCGCCAATCTATAACTAGCTGTCGCTGCAGTGCTTGCCGCGCCTGCGCCGCTGGTGAAGGCGATCGTGGCAAGACCAATCAGGATTGCTGCACATATTTTTTTCATTGCTTCCCATTTCCCTTGCCGCAAAAATGCGTAGAAATAAATTCTACGCATGCTTCTAGCTCCGTCTTGACTATGGCTGACTGTCTCTCAAGAATTTCTGAAACGCCGTGACTTGCTGGTCCGCTTCCTCTAGCGCAATGCCATACGATGCCTGCAGTTGGCCCATCAGTTGATCGCGCTTGCCAGCGATGACATCGATGTGGTCGTTGGTCAATTTGCCCCATTGCGCTTTGACCTGACCCTTGTATTGCGTCCAGTTTCCTTGAATGACATCCCAATTCATATCGAGCTCCATGAAGAGCGGCTCAATCGTCGAAATTGACGATTGCATCGCTTGGTATTGATTGAATAGTCGATCGCGACATGCAGTTTCAGGCAACGACTTCCAGCGTTCCCTACTTGACCGGAACACCGTTTTATCGGGCAATCCGGCGCGCGATGCGGGCACCGGTTCCCCGATGGCGAGACTGCCAGTCTGGCCGAAGCGCGATGTCGAATCTGTGCGCTAGCGCACATTCGGATTGGCCACAAGGCCGCCCGCGGCCGCCAGGACCAACTCCTCATGCAGTGCGCCGCGTTCTGGCGCTGCCACTCCGGCCGCTATTCCTGGGCGTTCTTGCGGCAATGCAGAACGGGCTATGTGCGGCAACGCACCGATACTGCTGGAAATACCGCCTATAACGTCCTGCATCGGGTAGTTCCTACGATGCATTTTTCACTGGAGATAAAAAATGACAACACCTACACGCCAGCCATGGCGCACGGTTTTATGCGGGACGGCGCTGGTTTTGATGGCCGGTTGCAGCAGCATGAAGACGCCGGCAACCGCTTCGGTAGCGGTCTCGAATGCCGCAGTCGCCAATGCTGCCGGTGCTGGCGGTGCGGAATTTGCGCCGGCTGAGATGGATTCGGCGCGCGAAAAAATGGCATTGGCAAATAAGGCGATGGCTGCCAAGGATTACAAGCTGGCCAACACCTTGGCGAACCAGGCCCAGGCCGATGCCAAACTGGCCCAGGGGAAAGCCAACTCCGCCAAGGCGCAGACTGCCGCCGATGCATTGCAGGACGATATCCGGGTCCTGCGCGAAGAACTGGATCGTGCCAATAAATAGCCGTGCTGGATTGCTCATGCGCCACCTGAAATATCCGCGTTCCTGTCGGACGCGGCTCAACACTCCAAGGATTTCACCATGAAAAAAACCTTCTCCACGCCTGCTCTACTGACTATCGCCGTTCTTCTTGGCGCCTGCAGTTCGATGCCGCGGACCACCAGTTTGCTGGATCAGACCCGCAACGATTATGTTGCCGCGCAAAACAACCCGAATGTCGCCAGCTACGCGCCGGTGGAAATGAAGCAAGCCGGCGAAGCGCTGAATCAGGCCAATGCCGCCGCCAACGACCGTGACAGCGCCGAGAAGATCGACAAGCTGGCTTATCTGGCCAAGCAGAAGATCGCGCTGACGCAGGAAATGGCGAAACAGAAAGCGGCCGAGGCGGATGTCGCCAGCGCCGGCAAGGAGCGGGACAAGATGCGCCTGGACCAGCGCACCAATGAAGCCGACCAGGCCAAGCTCGCCGCCCAGGTAGCCCAGGCGCAGACAGTCGATGCGCAGCGCAAGACGCAGGATGCACAGGCGCATGCGGCGCAATTGGAAGCGCAATTGGCTGAGCTGGCAGCCAAAAAAACCGAACGTGGCATGGTCATTACGCTGGGTGATGTGTTGTTCGGAACCGATCAGGCGCGCTTGAATCCGGACGGCATGCGCACCGCCCAAAAACTGGCTGACGTGTTGCAGAAAAATCCGCAACGCACGGTGCTGGTGGAGGGGTTTGCCGACAGCGTAGGCAGCGCTTCGCATAATCAGCAATTGTCCGAGCGCCGTGCCACTGCGGTTCGCAGCGCTTTGCAGGAATTGGGTGTGTCGCGTGAGCGCGTCGCGGTGCGCGGCTATGGCGAGTCTTATCCGGTTGCGGCCAATGACACGGCACAAAATCGCCAGTTGAATCGGCGTGTCGAGATCGTGTTGTCGGATGCTGACGGCAAGGTCATGCCGCGTTAATTTGCGTGAATCGGATGCTGGCCGGCGTTGTTTGAAGCCGGCCAGCATCGCTGACTTTCATGGCAGCGGCTTCGATTTCATCAAGTCGCCACTAGCTCGTATCCCGAGTTGGAAATCCGCAGAAAAAATCGCTCTATGCCAGCTAAGATTGCAGCGGCTGATTTTGTCCAGATTGGCGCCTGAAGCGCTGGAAATTCGGCGTCGCCAACGTCACCGTGGTCGGGCTCATTCGCTATCGGCCCGAAGGCGCTGCGCGCAGCGCCGCCGAACATTCCCTATAAAAAACGGCTTGCTGTGACGCAAGCCGTTTTCGTGCATGGCACGGAAAAAATGGGCGTCTTCATTATTTGCAGGCTTTCCCATGATCGGGATGGAAGCCCTTCGCCTTGGCGTCGGCTTCACTCATGTACTCGCCTTGTTTTGTCTTGCCGTAATACTTGTCGCCCTGGCAGTGATACACCTTGGTCGAGTCGTTGGCCCACACCTTGCCCGCACCGCCGCCGGCAGCCGCCATCGATGAAGTGGTGCCGCCGCCCGACGAGGCGGCAGGAGCGCCACCTTTCGCTTGCGCCGTTTTATCGACCCCGCCGTGACCTCGGCAAGCGCCTTTCATGGTGGTGCCGGAATAAGACGTCCCATCCTTACAAACGGCCGTGACGGAACCGGAAGGCGCGGCCATAGGCGGCGTCGCTTTATTCGCCGACGCGGCCGGAGCCGGCTTCGTGGCCGCCGGAGCGGAGGGCGCGGCAGGAGCGGGTTGGGCAAAAGCGGAAGACCCGAACAGGACGCTGCTTGCCACCAATAAAATAAATTTTTTCACGGGATATCTCCGAAAGGGCACGGAAATACGTGCATAACAACCTAACGCGCGGCCATCGGAAAAGTGTCAGAAAATTATCGATGACTGATCGCCGTCAATAAAATCCGGCTATCGATGCGTGATGGAAATCATGTATGGCTGCCAAGGCAAATTGCAGACGTGCAAAAAATCGACGTTCACGAATTGAAATACAGCCAAAACGGGAGGCTGGTTTTGGCTGAGGAGAGTCAAGCGCGAATTGGCTCAATCGGATCAGGCCGGTTATTGCCCGATCGATTGACATCGCTGCTGACGGCATACCACTCGAAAATTTCAGGCGGTAGCGACTTGGCGTGATTGAGTGCAGAAAGTACTGGCGACCGGCAGGGAACGAATTGCTTATCGAGCTTCAAGAAACCATCGGCCATATGCGAAAGGCATCATGCCTTGCTCGACAAATTGATGCCAAAACATTAATTTTTATCAATATTTCTGAATCATATTATCGGTACGCTCGGGTGCATATCTGCCACCGGAGAGTTCCATGAAATTAACGATTGTGGGTCGAATTCTGGCCGTGAGCGCAGCCCTGATGCTTGCTGGATGCGGTGGTGGTGACGGTGGTTCACTGGATTCTGTTACGACCACGCCGACAAATACTGTGCCGAGCGCCAATGCGGGCAGTGCGCAGTCGGTGGTGACTGGTACTACTGTCACGCTGGACGGCAGCGGCAGTTCCGATGCCGACCGCGACCCCCTGACGTATGCATGGACATTGACCAGCAAGCCGGCCGGTAGTGTCGCCACTTTGTCCGACAGCACCTCACCCAAACCGACATTCAATGCAGATCGGGACGGTACCTACGTGGCCAGCCTGATTGTGAATGACGGCAAGGTGAACAGCGCGCCTGCCACGGTGAGCATAACGGCAGCAACGGCCAATGCAGCACCGATCGCCAATGCGGGCAGTGCGCAGTCGGTGGCGACTGGGGCTACTGTCACGCTGGACGGCAGCGGCAGTTCGGATGCCAACAACGACCCGCTGACGTATGCATGGACATTGACCAGCAAGCCGGCCGGTAGTGCGGCCACTTTGTCCAGCAGCACCTCAGCCAAACCGATATTCAATGCAGATCGGGACGGTGTCTACGTGGCCAGCCTGATTGTGAATGACGGCAAGGTGGACAGTGCGCCTGCCACGGTGAGCATTACAGCAAGAACCATCGTGCTGGGGTTTGATGCACTTCCCATACCGTATCCGACGGCTCCGTTTAACGAAGTGGCGATTAGCCTGCAGGACTCGTACTCCACGCTTCCTGGGGGTCTTCTCAACAGCTTGGGTGATCGTATCGCCTTGGCGACTGGCACTCCGCGCACGCTGGACAACATTAGTATCGTGCTGAGCAGCTGGGCCTGCGAGACGGGTTCCGGAACCACCTGCCAAACGACTCCGGGCTCCACATTTGACCAGCCCATCACCCTCAGGGTGTACGCTAATGACAGCAATGGCAGTACTGCGGTTGCAACGATCACTCAGACCTTCAAAATTCCATTTCGTCCGTCTGCTGATCTCACGAACTGTCCGGATGGAAGATACCTAGATTCAGTTTTCACTACTACTTGCGTTAGCGGAGTTGCCTACAAGGTTACCTTCGATCTTTCTACGCTGATTCCGAAGGTGACGTTGCCGGGTGATACTTTTGCCTATGACGTTTCATTCGCCACGAGCGCTCATGGCGCCGCCACAGGCCCCGCCGACCTACTGAAAATTGCGGTTTACCAAACCGGTACAACCCCTTCCGTTGGTGCTGCGGTGGCTCCTGGTTTCCTTGTTTGGAATGGGGTGTCTGCACTAGCGGCCACCATTATTCCTGGCAGTCCTGCAGCGGGGCTCATGGCGCAAGTCGGATTGGTCGCACCCTGACGGCTTTTCGCTCAAAGGCCAAAGGGATTGCTTCAGCGTCAATGAACCAGGTAAGCGAGATGCCTGGTTCTGGAAGTCAGGTCAGCGGTTAACTTGGGCGAATGGTCAGCACAGGTCTGGTCGTCGCTGATTGAACCTCTTTCGCACTCGACGACATGCGACGCTAAAGTCAGAGGAAGTTCTGGGGCAGAAGTGCTTAACAGGAATGCTGTTCAGTTGAATCTGAACAGCATTTCTATTTAGATGATCAGGATTTTAATCACCAACCAGAGTTGTCAATGTTTGGTTCGATGCTGCCGAGGTAACTTTACACAACGACCGAGGTTTTGCCTGTGGCAGGCCTTGATCGACTGGCTGATCGTTTGCCGTTGGCCGAAATCGAGCACTCCGTCATGGCACTCTGTTTATCCATGTCCATATGCAACGGAGCATTTGACCGTTGCCGCAGCCAGGATCGAGCGCGTTCGGCATGATGAAGACGGGAAAGAGTTGGCCACGTTTCTGTCACGTCAGAAACACGAAAGGGTCTAGACTTGTGATCTAGACCCTTGCTATTCGTGGTAGGCCGTGCGGGATTCGAACCTGCGACCAACGGATTAAAAGTCCACGTCTGCCGCTCTATGAAAAACACCTGTTTTTTGCTCCGCAAAAGCTAATTTTAGGCGTCCCATCATGCCCCACAAATTCGATTCATTTTGATTTTTGCGGAGCAAAATTGGCCTATTTTGTGGGGCCAACTTTGGCGCCTTTTCTATCCCGGACGTAGTGCTCCGTCATCGCTACGCTGCTATGCCCTAGCTGCTTCTGCGCCTGCCGAATATCGCCGCTCGATTCCGCTTTATCCGTCCCAGCCTTCGCACGCAAATCCCTAAACTGGAATCGCTTCTTATCCACTTTAGCCGCGTCCCTGGCCTTGTCGAACCGCTGCTGCAGCGCGTGCAGACTCAGCGGCTTTCCATGCTCGTTGATGACCAGTTGCGTAAATTTCACCTTGCACTTGATGCCGCGTTTGCGCAACAGGATGCGATCGACCACTTCGGCCAGTTCGCCGGTAATTGATATCCGCAGCTTCGCGCCGGTCTTGTTTTGGGTCACGGTCAGTTGCCCGTCGCGTATGTCGCGCTCGTCGAATTTGAGCGTATCGGCTGGCCGCTGACCGGTTAGATAGGCCAAGTCCATTGCGTCGCGTGTGGGCTGA
>DATJCV010000300.1:0-7013 GCA_035497775.1 Burkholderiaceae bacterium
CTGGTCGATGGTGCCCAGCCCAAGCAGGTAATCGGCGTTCAGCGCCGCGCCCATTTCCGGCGCCGGCTTGACTTGCTCCGCCGTCAAGGTGATCACGTCCGAGACGCTGTCGACCACCATGCCGATCACCCGCCCGGCGACGTTCAGAATGATGACCACCGTGAACTGGTCATAGGTCGGCGTGCCGAGCTTGAACTTGAGGCGCATGTCGACGATCGGCACGATGATCCCGCGCAGGTTGACCACGCCCTTGATGAACTCGGGCGCATTGGCGATCCGGGTCACGCTGTCGTAGCCGCGCAATTCCTGCACTTTCTGGATGTCGATGCCGTATTCCTCCGTGCCCAGCGTAAACGCCAGGAATTCGAGGGTGGACGGCAGCGCCGCAGCGGAGCCAGCCGCAGGATTCGGTGTGGGATTGGTTTGCATCGCGTATTTGCTTAAGGGTGGACGAGGTTCCGGCATCAATCGCGCTACGACTGGCCGGCGTGCGCCCGGCTTGCCCGCTCGATGGTGCGGCGGCAATCGGGTTGCCATTCGGGCACACGGTGCGGTGCCGAAGGCGGGATCGCCTGGGGTGATTTAATTCCTTACGGCAACATTTCAGTGAATGTAACACATTCGATTCGGGAATGTGTTAACTAATCTGCCATGCCGCAGCCGTCGAGCGCGGCGCGTCGATCGCGCTTGCCGGATGCGCCGGGGACAGCGGCTGCGGAGACGCTCACGGCTCTCTATACTGGCATAGGAAAGCCATATTTTCGTTTGAATATAAATGGGAATTTACCCATACTCTCTATTTTTCTATTTCTGCCGAGAGACGGGGCGGCGCCAACGCGCCTTTTCCCGTGGCCCGGATCGATGCCGCAGCGGTCGGTTGTTTCGACCGCTGCGGCAACTCCGACGGCATGCACGTGCTGCCGCGAGCCTCAGCCGCGCGAGCGTTTCTCCAGCCCCTGCAGCCGCGCCGCCAACTCGGGCGACGTCAGCGATTCGGCGTAATGCCGGCGCAATACCGTTTCATCCGCCGTCCCGGCAGCCTGCGCCATCAGGTCGAGCTTCATGCTGGCGAGCACTTTGCTCTCGCAGGCCAGAATGCCATCCACGTAGGCGCGCACCGCAGTATCCAACTCACTGGGCGCGACCAGTTCGTGCAAAAAGCCGATGCGCAGCATTTCCTCGTCACCGATGACCTGGGCGGTGAGGAACAGTTTCTTGGCAGCCGCCAGGCCGAGCAAGGTGACGTAGCGCCGGATACCGCCCGGGTAGTAATGCAGCCCGATGCGCGAGGCCGGCATCAGCAGACGGCTGCCGCGCACGCCGATGCGGAAGTCACAGCACAGCGCGAGGTCGGTGGCGCCGCCGTAGACGCTGCCGTTCAGCGCACACACGGTAGGCAGCGGAAAGCGCTCGATGTGGTCCAGCATGTCCTCGAAGCGGCTGTCCAGCTGCTCCTTGATCGCGCCCAGCGTGTAGCCCGAGCTGAAGGTCTTGTTGCCGCTGCCGGTGACGACCAGCAGGCGCTCGCCGGGGGTCGTTTCCAGTTGCCGGAGGTGAGCGCGAATCACCTCGGAATCCTCCGGCGCGATGCGGTTGTGCTGGCTTGGGCGGCGCAGCGTCAGCGTCGCCACCGGGCCATCGAGCGCCAGCGCGGGCGCCAGGTCTTCAATCAGTTTCGGCATGGAATTTTTCCTCGTTGGTTGAGCGGCGCATCAGGCCGGCCCCATCAGGGTGTTTGGCAGCCAGGTGGCGAGTTCCGGAAAAATCGCCAGCAGCACGATGAAGCCCAGCATGATGAACACGAATGGCAAGGCGCCCAGCATGATGTCGCGCAACGGCACACCCGGCGCCACGCCGCGAATCACGAACAGGTTCAGGCCCAGCGGCGGGTGAATCAGGCCGATTTCCAGATTGACCGTCATCATCACGGCAAACCAGACCAGGTCGATATTGCTGTGCACCAGCACCGGCAGAATCACCGGCATGCTCATCAGGATGATCGAAACGGCCGGCAGGAAGAAACCGGCAATCAGCAGGAAGGCATTCAGGATCAGGATCAACTCCCAATTGCCCAGGTTCCAGCTGAACATCCATTCCGCCAGGCTTTGCGTGATGTACAGGTAGGACATCATGTAGGCATACACGGCGGCGCCGGCGACAATCATCAGGATCATGCAGGATTCGCGCACCGCCTCGCGCATGATCAGCCACAGCTCGCTCAGGCGCCAGGTACGGTACACCACCACCACCATCACCAGCGCCAGGAAGGCGGCGATGGCGGCCACTTCCGACGGCGTGGCAAAGCCGCCATACATCACCACCGTGACCGAGATGATGATGGCCAGGAACGGCAGGACACGGATCAGTCCGGACATTTTTTCGGAGAGCGTGTAGTTTTCCACCACCTGCAGCGGATTGCGCTTGAGCTCGCGATAGCTGGCGCCCCAGGCATAAAAGGCAAAGATCAGCACCAGCATGATGCCGGGCACCACCCCGGCCAGGAACAGGCGCGCAATCGATGTATGGGTGACGATGCCGTAAATGATGAAGGTCAGCGACGGCGGAATCAGGATGCCGAGCGTGCCGCCGGCGGCGATGGCGCCGGTGGCCAGCCGCGCCGGCACATGGCGCCGGATCATTTCCGGAATCCCGACCCGGCCGATGGCCGCCGCCGTCGCCGGACTCGATCCGCACATGGCGGAAAACACGCCGCACCCCAGAATATTGGCGATCACCAGGCCGCCCGGCACCTTGCACATCCAGCGATGCAGCGAGTCGTACAAATCCTTGCCGGCGCGCGAAGCGCCGATGGTGCAGCCGAGCAGCACGAACAGCGGGATGGTCAGCAAGGCGAAATTGGACAATTCGCCGACAAAGGTATTGGGGATCGCCGACAAGCCACCGGCGTCGCCAAAGAAATACAGAAAACCGATCGATACCAGGATCAGCGCAAATGCGATCGGGATGCCGGAAAACAGCACGGCGAACGTCACCACGAAGAGCAAGGCTCCCACTTCCAGTTCGCTCATGCCGATGCCTCCCTAGTGCCGACCTGACGACGCGCGCAATATTCCGCGTGCATGCTGGTCACGTACTGCAAGGCAGTCATGAACATGCCGAGTGGAATGGTCGCGTATTTGGGCCAGGCCAGCGGTTGCCAAACACCCAGCGCCCGCTCGCCGGTGGCGAACGCGTGAAGCGCCATGCGCAAGCCTTCCCATCCGAGGTACAGGCAAATCAGGCAAGCCGCCAGCTTGGCGAGAAATGCCAGCTTGTGCTTCATGTTCTCGGGCAGGATCGCCTCCAGCAAATCCATCTTGACGTGGCCGCCGCTGGCCAGCGTATAGGGCGAAGCGAGAAAAATGGCGCCGATCATCAGCTCGATGGAAAGCTCCAACTCCCACGAATTTTGCAGGCCGATGCCGCGCTTGAACACCATCATGGTGATAATCAGGGTAGCGGTCAGCAGCAGCGCCGCCGCCAGCACCGCCATGACGCTGCTGGCGCGCGTCACCCAGCGATCGAAATAGTGCATGGTTGTCTCCGTAATGATTCCGGCTGATGGGCCAGGACGGCCCATCCACTGCTGCGCCGGATTTATTTATTTAGTTTCTCTACCGCTTCCAGCAAGCCCTTGGCTTCCGGGCTGATGCTGGCGTAGTCGGGCCACGCGGTTTGCTTGGCCAGATCCAGCCATTGCTTGTATTCGGCCTGCGTCATCTGGTGTACATCGACCTTGGCGGCCTTGAATTTGGCGACGACCTCAGCCTTGATCTTCTCCTGCTCGGCGTTGAAGCTGGCCTGGGTGGCATCGGCCGCCTGCTCGAAGATTTTTTTCTGCGCCGGCGTCAGCGCATTCCACGCCTTGGTCGACATCACCAGCGGCTGGAACACCACGAAGACCGTATAGTCGCCGCCCAGCGTCGCGTACTTGACCTGCTCGTACAGGCGCATGCTCATGAAGGTTTCATACGACGTCATCAGGCCGTCCAGCACGCCGCTCTGCATGGCGTTGTACAGCTCGGTGGATGGCATCGCGAATACCGAGGCGCCGGCCTGCTTCAGCATGGTGTCGAGGGTGCGGTCGGCGCCGCGGAACTTCAGGCCCTTGACCGACTCCGGCGTGGTGATCGGGCGCACGCGATCGGCGATGCCACCCTCGGTCCACCACCAGGTGAGGATGTGGAAGCCCTGCTTTTCAGCCACCGCCTGCAGCCGCTTTTCATAGTCGGTGCCCTTGAAGCGCATCGCATCCTGCACGCTGTTGATCGCACCCGGCAGGATGGTGATGGAAAATTCCGGCGCCTTGCCGACCGCATAGATCAGCGGAAAAATCGACAGATCGATCGAGCCTCCAGCCAGCGCATCGATCTGCTTCAGCGGGTTGCTGATCAGCGAGGATCCCGGGTAAATCCGGAACTTGAAGGAAGGGTCATGCTTGACCACTTCCGCGACAAACTGGCGCGCGCCCTTGTCGCGGCCATCGCCCTGGGGCCATTGATGCGCCAGTTTCAGCGTATCGGCATGCACTGCGCCCAGGGTCAGGGCGCTGGCTGCCAGCAAGATCAGATTCTTGAGTTTCATGTTGGTCTCCGTTCATATAATTTGAATTGCACGCGCTGCTCAACGCGCGTGCAGCGCTCAACTGCTCTGAAACACGACTTTTTTTTCCAGCAAGGCCCGAATTGCCTCTGACGTCAGGCCGTAGCCGGCCAGGACTTCCTTCGTATGCTGACCAAACAGCGGTGGCGCGCTGCGCACCGAGCCGTGCTCGGTGGCCGCCATTTTGATCGGCAATGCTACCTGCTTCAGCGCGCCAAGCAGCGGGTGCTCGACCGTCTCGACCAGCTTGCAGGCCTTGACCTGCTCATCGGCAAAGACGTCTTCCAGCGTATTGATCGGCCCGGCCGGAATGCCGGCCCGGATCATCAGCGGCGTCCATTCCATCCGGGTTTTGCGGCGCAGGCTGGCTTCCAGCAAGTCCTTCAGCAGCAGCCGGTTCTGCATGCGCTCGGCATTGGTCAGAAAACGCGGATCGGCCGCCAGCGCCGCCACTTCCAGCACCTCGCACAGCCGCACCCACATATCCTGGGTCGCCGGCGCCAGGTTGAGCGGGCCGTCGGCGGTCTCGAACGTGCCATACGGGGCGATCACTGGATGCACGTTGCCGCAAGGCTGGGGAATTTCGCCGACGCTCAGGTAGCGCTGGCCTTGCACGCTGAGCAAACCAAGCAGACTGGCCAGCAACGAGGTTTCCACCCGCTGGCCGCGGCCGCTCTTCTGCCGCTCGATATACGCGGCCAGCACGCCCATCGCCACCCACATGCCGGCGGTCAGGTCGCCAATCGCGGTGCCGACCCGGGTCGGGCCGGATTCCGGCGTTCCGGTCAAGCTCATGAAGCCTGAATAGCCTTGTGCAATCTGGTCGAAACCCGGCCAGTCGCGTGCCGGGCCGGCACTGCCGAAGCCCGAGATTGACGCAAAGATCAGTTCGGGATGCGCCGCCGCCAGTTCTTCGTAGCCCAGCCCCATGGCCGCCATGGTACCGACCTTGAAATTCTCGACCACGACGTCGGACTTCAGCGCCAGGTCCTTGATCAGCGCCAGCCCTTCCGGCTGCCGGAAGTCGACACCGATGCCTTTTTTATTACGGTTGGCACTAAGATAATAAACACTTATGTCTTGATCGAACGGGCCCCACTGGCGGATCATGTCGCCGCCGGGAGTCGGTTCGACCTTGATGACTTCGGCCCCGAGGTCAGCCAGGATCATGGAACAGAATGGGCCGGACAGTGCGCGCGTGAGGTCGAGCACCTTGATGCCGGAAAGAGGCAACTGCATATCGACTAGTCTCCTGTAGTGATTCTTGTATGGTTTCGCAAGGATTCTAGGCAGTCGCCGCGGCAGAATGAAATACTGTTTACTAAGCGCTGGATAAGATTATCTTATAGCCACGGCATGCGGCGGCCACTGCCGACGCATGCCGCCAAGGAGAGCGGCGTGAACCTGAGGCAATTGAACTATTTCGTCAAGATCGTCGAGGCGCAAAACATGACGCGTGCCGCCGAAGGGCTGCATATTGCGCAGCCGGCCCTGAGCCAGCAGATCACGCTGCTGGAAGAGGAGCTGGGAGTGCAGTTGTTGAACCGCAGCTCGCGCGGCATCCAGGCCACGCGGCACGGCGACCTGCTGTATCGCCACGCCAAGACCATCCTGCGCCAGGTCGACAACACGCGCATCCTGCTGTCGAAAAAGGAAGGGGACGTGACCGGCAACGTCTCGGTCGGCATGCCGTCTTCCACCGCCAAACTACTGGCGTTGCGCCTGATGCGCTTGGTCAAGCAACGGCATCCGTCGATCGTGCTGGAAATCGTCGATGTCCCGAGCGCCGACCTGGCTGCGCTGGTGGCGCACGGGCGGGTCGATTTTTCGCTGGTGCCGGATCCGCAAAAGCCGAAGGACATGAGCTTTTTACCGCTGTTCCGGGAAGAGCTGTATCTAATGTCCTACCACGGCGTCATCACCGGCAGCGGCAAGATCAGCCTGAAAAAAATCAGCGAGCTGCCGCTGATCCTGCCCAGTCTGCCCAACACCTTGCGCTCGCGGCTCGAGCATGCATTCCTGAAAGCGAACCTGGCGTTTAACCTGTTCGGAGAAGCCAGCACCTCGGCGATCCTGATCCCGGCGGTGCGCGCCGGGCTGGCGGCGACGGTGTTGCCCTACTCGGCGGCGCACGAGGAAATCCTGAACCGGCAAATTGACGCGCACCGGATCGAAACCGGCTTTGCGCGCGATATGTATCTGTGCACCAGCAATACCCTGCCGGCCTCGCCCGCCACCGCCACCGTGATCACCCTGTGCCGCGAAGCCTTGCAGGAACTGGTGGATAGCGGCGTATGGCAAGGTTGCCAGTTGCTATAGTGATGGCGCGCAGCTCGGTCGCGGTTCGCCGTTGCAATGGCTAGCGTAATGACCAGCAAAGGCCAACAACGGCCAGCCACGGCGGAGTGGAA
>DATJCV010000301.1:0-13807 GCA_035497775.1 Burkholderiaceae bacterium
GTAGTAGCTGGTGAAGCCTTCGAACAGCCACAGCAGCGGCGTGTAGTTTTCAGCCTGCAGGTCATACGGCGCAAACACCGCCGGCTTGATGCGCTTGACGTTCCAGGTGTGGAAATACTCGTGGCTGCAGAGGCCGACAAAGCCGCGATAGCCGTCGCTCATCTCGGCCCGCCCGCTCACCGGCAGATCGGCGCGGGCGCAGATCAAGGCGGTGGAGGCGCGATGTTCGAGGCCGCCATAGCCGTCGCCCACCGCCATCACCAGGAACACATAGCGCGCCATCGGCGCCTGCCGGGTGTACGGCTCGAACAGTGCGATCTGGGTTTCGCAAATTTTTTGCAAGTCAGCGCACAGACGTGCCGTATCCAGCTGCGGCACCCGGCCAGTGACCACGACATCGTGCGGCACCCCATGCGCCTCGAAGGTGGCCAGCGCGAACTCGCCAATTTCGACCGGGTGATCAATCAGCTCGTCGTAGCCGGCGGCGACGTAGCTGCCAAAGCCGTAGCGCTTGGCATCCAGTTCCGGCAGTGCGGTGGCGACGCGCCAGTTTTTGTAACGTGCTCCAGCGGGCCGACGCAGCTCCACGACATGCGGCATGCCCTCGTGGCCGGCGGCGCGCAGGAACAGGCTGCTGCCATTGAAGAAGGCGTGGGTCTGATCGAAGTGCGCCGTGCGTACCGACAAGTCCCACGCATACACTTCATAGTGCAGGGTCAGCGCGCCGGTACAGGGCTCCGCCTGCCAGCTGTGCTTGTCGAGCTTGGTCAGCGCAAGCTCCTTGCCGCCACATTCGGCGCGGATGCGCACAATGTTGCGCGCAAAGTCGCGCACCATGTAGCTGCCGGGAATCCAGGCCGGCAACAGGAACCGCTGACCTTCCGGCGCCGGTGTCGCCAGCGTCATGCTTATCGCCAACAGGTGCGCGGCAGGGTCATGCAAGATCAAATCGTAACGAATCACGTGCTTCATTCAATGCCTAGGGGAAAACGGGTGCAATACCCGGATCAGGAAGCCTGCACGGGCCCTTGGGCCGCCAGCATGGCGGTAAATTTCTGCGGCGACACGGCTTTGGAAAACAGAAAGCCCTGGCCGTAATCACAGCCCGCCGCCCGCAACAGCGCGCATTGCTGCTCGGTTTCGATGCCCTCCGCCACCACCTGCAGGCTCAGCTTGTGCGCCATCACGATAATGGCTTCCGACAATACCATGTCGTTCGAATCGGTGGCCAGATTACGCACGAAGGCCTGGTCGATCTTCAGGTAATCAATGTCGAATTTCTTCAGGGTGGCGAGCGACGAATAGCCGGTGCCGAAATCGTCGATCGCAATTTGCACCCCGGCATCGCGAAACTGCAGGAAATGGTCGGTGATGCGCTGTTCAGCGTTGAGCAGCATGCCTTCGGTAATTTCGATGGCGATGCTGCTCCCCGGCAGCCCGAGCGCAGCGAGATGCCCGAGCAAAACCCATGGATCGTAGCCGTCGGCGCTGAATTCAACCGGCGAAGTATTGATGCTGATCTGGATGCCGACGGTGCCATTTTCGTACCACTGACGCGCCCAGTGCAGTGCTTCCTGAACCACCCAATTGCCAATCTCCACGATCAGACCGGTTTCCTCGGCCAGTGGGATGAATTCGACCGGACTGATCAGGCCACGCCGTGGATGCGGCCAGCGCAACAGTGCTTCCGCCTTGACAATGCGCTTGCTGGCCAGATCCACGATTGGCTGGAAATACAGCTCGAACTGTTGCGCGGCCAGTGCGGCTCGCATATCGTTAATCAGCTTTTGCCGGTTTTGCGCCACCACTTGCAGCGCCGGCGTGAAATAGCTGAAACGGTTGCGGCCCAGATTCTTGGCCGCGTACATGGCCTGGTCGGCGTTGCGGATCAACTGCTCGACATCGGCGGCGTCAGCCGGATACAGCGTAATGCCGATGCTGGCCGACACATACGCGGTTTCTTTACCGAGCCGGAATACTTCAGTCAATCGGTGCAGCAGGTTGTGGGCGGTAGTCTCGATCTGCCGAATTTCCGGCAAATCGGCCAGGATGATCATGAACTCATCGCCGCCCAGGCGCGCCACGGTATCCGAATCGCGCACGCAGGAGCGAATCCGGCGCGCCGCTTCCACCAGCAGCAAATCGCCGTGCACATGGCCCAGCGTATCGTTGACTTCCTTGAAACGATCCAGATCGATGAAAAGCAAGGCTAGCGGTAGCGCACTGTAATGGCGCTTGCGCAGCTCCTGTTCCAGCCGATCGGCAAACATGCGGCGATTCGGCAAGCCGGTCAGCGGATCGAAATTGGCTTGCCGCCACAACAATTCCTCGGAGTGTTTTTTTTCGGTCACATCCTGAAGCAGCACGGCAAAATAATCGACGCTGCCATCGGCAGTGCGTAGGCAGCGCACGGTCAAGTGGGCGTGCACCACCTTGCCGTCCTTGCGGATCAGACGCTTGTCCACCGTGAAGTGCTCAATCTCGCCATGCAGCGCCTGCTCGAAATGGGCAGCGCTCCGATTCACGTCGTCCGGGTGCGTCACCTCGATCCAGGTCTTTCGCAGCAGCTCGTCCTCCGGATAACCGAGGATCTGACACAAGGCCTCGTTCACATCCAGCCAGCGCTTGTTGACCGCCACGGTTGCCATGCCGATCATCGAATGCTCAAAAAACGCGCGGAAATGCTGTTCACTGCTGCGTAGCGCCTCTTGCGCCTCGTGCCGTTGCTGCTCACGATCAAAATTGGCCAGTGCGAAACTGACGTCCTTGGCCATTTCTTCCAGCAAGGTCACCACTTCAGCATCAAATGCATCCTCCTGCTCCTGATACACAGTGAACATCGCAAAGGGACGGCCATGGCGTTCGATCGGAAACGATGCGGAGGAATTGAAACGATGTCGCAAGAGGCGCTCGCGCCACAGCTCCATGTTGTCGCGCCGACGCAAGTCGTTGCTGACGACCGCACGATTTTCACGGAAGGCAGTGCTGATCTGGCCACGTCCTTCGGGCCGGTCGGCACGCACTGAAATAACCAGGCCGTTCAGATATTCCTGCTCATTGCCGTAGCTGGCAACCGTCACGATCTGCTCGCTGGCAGCATCGAATTGACCGATCCAGGCCATCTTGACGCCGCCGAAAACGACAGCGGTCCGGCACACCAGCGGAAACAGCTCGGCGACGTCGGTGAGGCGCACGATGCCCTGGTTGACTTCGCTCAAGGCCCGATAGAGCTGGGTCAGCCGGGCGATGCGCGCCTCGGCACGCTTGCGCTCCGAAATATCCAGTGTGATACCGCCGATCAGCACGTTGCCGCTGCTTTCGACGATCGGGAATTTCAGCGTCAGCAAGGCATTCCGATCCGCCTCAGGACCGATCGACAGCTCGCGCGACGATATCTGGCGTTGCACCAAAACAGCCTCGTCATCGGCTCGCACCTGCGCTAACACCTCGTCGGACATCTGGTATGGATTAATCTCTTCCATAGACTTGCCCAGGTAGACGCTGGAGGGAAGCTTCAGTACGCCTTCTCCTTGGAAGCCTTTATTGGTGAAGACGTAGCGCCGCCGCGCATCCTTGATGTAAGCCATGCCCGGCAAATTATCCATAAAGGCGAGGAATCGGGCATTGCTCCACTCCAGAGCCCGCTGACTGGCGTTGCGCTCGTCAGCGGCGCTGGCCAGCGCCATGCCGGCCGCCACCAGTGTCATGAAATAAACCCACAGGCTGGCCAGCCCGGTTTGCTCCAGGTCATTGGCGAAATATCCGGTGCCGGCCACTACGCTCAGTATCGCCTGCGCCAGCGTCAGGCACAGCACGACCAGCGTCATATGGCGGCCGAAGCGCATGGCGCTCCACAGCACGAAGACAAACATCAGCGAGGCCGTCAGCAGTGGACCTCGTACTCTTGGCGCCCATTCAAAAAAAATCATCAGCCCGAACAGCAGCGTCAATCCCAGCAGCAGCGCCAGTTCCACCACGGCGAAGCCGCGCAATTGATAGTCCGGGCGGTGGCGCCAGATCAGTATCAGCGGCGTCACCAGCAGGACGCTGAATGTGTCGGCCATCCACCAGTGCAGCACGCTTAGTTGCAGCACCGATTCCGATGGCACCTGGCTCAGGTTAGCCAGGATCACGCCGCCGATCAGCGCCGACGGCACCGGGCTGAACAAGGCGGCCTCCAGCAAGATGAAAAAATCGCGGGCGCGCGACATGCCCAGGTCGAACTGGTGATAGCGGCTCAATAGCCAGAAGCCGAACCATGCTTCCAGAAAATTGCCAAGCCCCATCAGCAGCGAAAACAGCAGCGACTGTCCCGCTATGCTGAAGTAATAAATCGCGCACGAGCCGACCAAAATGGCCCAAACATATTTCTTGCCGCCGATCAACATGGCTGCCAACCCCAAACCGCTGGGAATCCAGATCAGGCTGAGGCTGCCAAGCACAGTAGCGAAGCTCAGGCTGATTTGCGCCATCAACGCATAGAGCAAGGCTAGACCGATCAGTTTTGACCAGTCGCGCCCGTTATACGCCGAGAACGGATTCAAATGAATTCCTTCGGTAAATCATGGTGCTAAGCCAGCGGCAGTTGCCAAATACTGCGTTCGCGATCCTCTGCGAAATAATTTGAAAGGTAACGATATTACAACAATGACTCGACTGGATAACGAGCTTTTACATGTTTGTCACGGCGCAACAAATTCGCCTGTGCCGGCCGCTGCCCGCGGCACGCACCAAGGCTTTGCCGGCAGATTGCCGGATGCCGCTTGTGGAGAGAATTTTTGCGCCCCGTAAAAGGTGCGGCGACCGCTGTTCACGTATTCAGATTGACCACCAGGCGGCCGCGCAGCTTGCCGGCCAGGATGTCGGGGGCATGCTGCAGCACCTGCGGCAGCGTGATCTCGTGCGCGATCATGGCCAGCTTGGTGCGGTCGAGGTCGGCGGCCAAGCGCTGCCAGGCTTCGATGCGGCGTGTGCGCGGCGCCATCACGCTATCTATCCCAAGCAGGCGCACTGCGCGCAGGATGAAAGGGGCGACCGAAGCCGGCAGGTCCATTCCTTGCGCCAAACCACAGGCAGCCACCACGCCGCCGTAGCGAGTCTGCGCCAGCGCGTTGGCCAGCGTATGCGATCCGACCGAATCCACTACGCCGGCCCAGCGTTCCTTTTGCAGCGCCTTGCCGGGTGCCGAGAGCGTCGCGCGGTCGATCACTTCGGCGGCGCCGAGCGCGCGCAGGTAATCCGCCTGTTCCAGCTTGCCGGTCGCAGCGACCACGCGGTAACCCCAGCCCGACAAGATCGCGATCGCCACGCTGCCGACACCACCGGAAGCGCCGGTGACCAGCACTTCGCCACTGTCCTTGTCCACGCCGGCCTGCTCCAGCGCCAGTGCGCACAGCATCGCGGTATAGCCGGCAGTGCCGATCGCCATCGCATCCCGGGCCGAAAATGCCGCAGGCCGCTCGATCAGCCACTCGCCTTTCAGCCGCGCCCGTTGCGCCAGGCAGCCCCAGTGCGTCTCGCCCACGCCCCAGCCGTTCAGGATAAAGGCATCGCCGGTTTTCCAATTCGGGTGGGAAGACGCGATCACTTCGCCGGCGCCGTCGATGCCCGGCACCATCGGCCACTTGCGCACCACCGGCGATTGCCCGGTCAGCGCCAGCGCGTCCTTGTAATTGATGGTGGAGTAATCGACACGCACCGTGACATCGCCCTCGGTCGGCAATTGGGCATCGTCGAGCTGGGTCAGTTGGGCGTCGGTGCTGCCGTCGCCGCTGCGGTTGAGCAGAATCGCATTGAACATGATTGGGTCTCCGGGACAGGAGAACCGATTATAGTGCGACGCGGAAGTTGCTTCCGGCGGCAGTTCATCCACCGGCGCGGCGGCAGAAAATGCTGCCGCGGCCGAGTCTTACTTGAGCGACGCCAGCTTGGCTTCCAGCGCCTTGGCATCGACCGCACCGGGAATGCGCGAGCCGTCGGCAAAGAAAATGGTCGGCGTCCCAGTCACTTTCAGTTGCCGGCCGAGCGCCAGGATCTTGTCGTTCGGGGTACTGGCGCAACTGTCGGCGGCGGTAGCGGGCTGCTTGCCGTTCAGCATCCATTCGTCCCACGCCTTGCTGGGATCAACCGCGCACCAGACGTTTTTCGACTTGACCGCCGAATCCGATGACAGGATGTTGTACATGAAGGTATATACCGTCACGTTATCGATATCTTGCAGCGTGTTGCGGAAACGCTTGCAGTAACCGCAGTTCGGGTCCTCGAACACGGCGATCTTGCGCGCACCGTTGCCCTTCACGGTTTTCAGCGCCGACTCCAGCGGCAAATCGGAAAACTTGATGCGGCTGATCTGGTCGATCCGCTCCTTGGTGTAATCCTGATACGTTTGGGTATCGATCACGCGGCCGACGAACAGGTATTGCGCCTTGCCGTCGGTATACACGATGTCGTTGTCGACGCGCACCTCAAACAGGCCCGAATACGGCGTCTTCGTCACCGATTGCACCTTGGCGCCATCCCCGAGGCGCGGCGCAACCAGTTTTCTGACTGCGGCTTCCTGCGCGCTTTCGGCCAGCGCCGTCAATGCCACACCTGCCAGCAGCGCGGCGATTACCCATTTGCTCTTGTTCATGATGTCCTTCAATTCGATTTTTGTTGATTACCCAAGGCGTGCGCCATCAACCCACGCTTTATGACCGGCAACTTGTTCACCAGGTTCAATCCCAGATTGCGCAGCACCCGCAGCGGCTCGAAATCGGCTGCGAACAGCCGTTCCAGTCCATCGGTGGCAATCTGCATCAATAGAATGTCTTCCTTGCGCGCCCGCGCATAGCGTGCCAGCACGCGTGCGTCGCCGCAATCGCGCTGCGCTCCACGCGCGCCGAGCGCCGCCGCCAGCGCCGCGACATCGGCAAAACCCAGGTTCATGCCATGCCCAGCCAACGGGTGCACCACATGCGCGGCATCCCCCGCCAGCGCCACGCGTGGCGCGGTGATGGCATGCGCGCGCACCAGTGCCAGCGGAAACGCCTTGGCTGCCTCCGGCTGCAGCGGCTGCAGCCGGCCTAGCGCCTGATGCGGCAATTGGGTCAGCCGCTCGGCCAGGCGCGACAGAGGTTCACGCAGCAAGACCGCGGCCAGCGCCTCCGGCGCCGACCACACCAGCGACACGTTATTTCCAGCCAGCGGCAGCAAGGCGATGATGCCATCGGCCGAGGTAAACCACTGGCTGGCAATACCGCGATGGGGATGCTCGCAGGCAAAATTGGCGACCACCGCGCGTTGCCCATAAGGCCGGTAATCCATGCCGATAGCCATCTGATGACGGACCCAGGACTGGCCGCCATCGGCCCCCAGCAGCAGGCTGGCGCGCAGCGTCTCGCCACTCTCCAGCCGCAGCACGGCCGCCTCTGCTTCGATCTCCAGTTGCGTGGCCCGGCCGCTGACAAACCGCACATTGGCGGCGAACTTGAGGGCACTATCCAGCGCCAGATTCAGGTTGCGATCCTCGACGATCCACGCCAGCGCACCGACGCGCGCACTATAAGCATCGAACTCGATCTGCCCGGCATGCGCGGCACCGTCGCCATGCACCACCATGCCATCTACCGCTGTCACGCGCGCCGCGTCCAGCGCGTCCCACACTTTCAGTGAAGACAACAGCGACTGCGCCACCTGGTTCAATGCATACACTCGCAAATCCCAGGTCGTACCGGTTGCCGGTGAAGCCTGCGCTGCCGTCAGCACCGCCGGTGGACCGAGCAGCGTGACACGCAGGCCTGCGTGCGCCAATGCCAGCGCGGCGGTCTTGCCGATCGCACCGTTGCCGACGATGCAGACATCGCACCGCTCTGCATTGGGCAAAACACCGTTCGCGTTGCCCTGAATCGTTGAAAAATCGTTCATGTAGGCATTATAGCGATTGCCGCCAAGCGTAGCCCAGATCGCACTTTGCGGAATGAAATTGTTTTGCTATACTCCTGCCTCTTGGCCTGGTAGCTCAGTCGGTAGAGCAGAGGATTGAAAATCCTTGTGTCGGTGGTTCGATTCCGCCCCGGGCCACCAAAGAAATCAAGCACTTAGCCCAGCCCGCAAGGTTGGGCTTTTTGCTTTCTGGCGTTTATGTAACCACTGTGTAACCCGATTTGGGAAATAGTCAGTGTAACGGCGCGAACGCTTTCGCATAGATTTGCGCAAGGTTTCGCACTCACGACCGTGTCTGGGGAGCAATTTAACGATACCGTGCGGCGTTGCCAGGTGTGGATATCTAACCGACTGGCACCGCATTTAACGCGCTTTCAGACTGCCGGTTAGGGTCTTCCTTCGGCCACCCTTGCCGAAGCACCATTGACGCCGGCGATTACCCAATGGCGGTCTTGATCCCGAGGAAAAGCGTTTGTTCTGCGAGCTTCGAGGCGAGGCTGCCGGCCCCCTTGGCCACAGCATCCTTTATCCGCTCGCCCATTGGTGCCGCTCCAGACACCGAGTCGGGGATCGAGCGGAGGACCGTCAGCCCCTTTTGGCCACCTCGGCAATCGGCGCCTTGTCGGCTTCCCGCAATATCCGGACGATCTGTTCGTCACTATATCGGCTCTTTTTCATGGCTCCCTTTCATTGGGGAGCTATCTTCTCAAATTTCGTTTGGTCCGAAAATCTCAGGTCAGGTCAGGTCAGTTCAAACACCTAAACTCGGTGCCTTTCAAATCAGGGACGGGTCACGGAGAAGCTTTGCCACTAAAAGTCGTACCATTGCGGCCAAAAACGATGCCTTTCAGCTTCCCTCAGCTGACGTTGCTGTTGCCAAAGGGTAAAATGTGCGAATTATTGAGTTGAAGTCCGAGCAATGCCAATGTCCCCAAGTGTAAAAAATCTAGATTCTGTTAATGTAAATTTGCAGCGCGTACTGATCCTTCTTTCGGCAATAGGTACGCTCTTAATTCTTGGCTGGCTACTCAAATACCGTGCTTATGGAATAGACTTTACCGACGAAAGCTTTTATCTTGTATGGATTTCCAATCCGTTCATCTATGATTTTTCACGTACACAATTCGGTTTTGTCTATCATCCACTTTATAGGCTACTGGGTGGTGATATTGCCACCCTTCGGCAAGCGAACTTCTTAATTACCTTTGGCCTCGCCTGGGGTTTGACCTACACCTTTTTGGCCTCGCTCGCGCCCGGGTTTAAAGAAAGCCGGGTTACCCTGCATACGGTTGCGGCAGGCTTGGCAACTAGTGCTTTTATGCTTTTTGCCTCTTGGCTGCCAACACCGAGCTACAACAGCTTGGCACTTCAGGCCTTGCTGATCACCGGTACTGGACTGCTTCTGGCTGAAAAAACCGTAACCCGCAAAAGCATTCTCGGATGGATAACCATCGGCGCCGGCGGCTGGCTGGCCTTCATGGCCAAGCCAAGCACAGCGCTTGCTCTGGCTGTCGGAATTTTGATCTGCCTCGTTCTTTCACGCAAATTTTCAGTTCGATTATTTTTGCTTGCAGCAGCCAGTTTCGCCATACCACTTCTGGCTAGCGCGATGCTGATTGATGGGACCCCCTGGGACTTTGTAAAAAGACTTCAACGAGGCATGGAATTTGGTCAGCTTCTTACCGATAAGCTAAACCAGATTTTGCGGATTGACGAATTCCAACTTGATAAAAGAACCAAGTCCGCTGCCTTGTTGGTTTTTACCATGCTCCTTATCGCAATATGGAGCATGTGGGCAAAGAATAGAAAATGGTTGTTTATTGGTCTGTCAATTTCAATCGCATTCTTTGCGCTCACTGCACTCCTGACTATTGGGCAGATTTATTGGGCTGCAGGTTTTGGCAAGTTTCAGGGTTTGTTAATTTTTGGCGTGGTTTTCGCAGCGGCGCTGGCTGGCCCAACATTTGGATGGCCCCAAGGCTTAAAAAGCATTACCGCATCCCAATGGGCTATTGCAGGCCTGTTCCTGGTAATGCCTCATATTTATGCGTTTGGAACAGGTAACAATTATTGGAGCCAAGGCAACTCGGCCGCTATTTTTTGGCTGCTCGCCGGACTAACGTTATTGGGGCCATTGGTTCGTGAACGGGCTTCTTGGTTGCTGGCATTACCGCTGGTGCTCGCCACACAAGCCGTCACCGCCATACTTTTGCAGACAGGGTTCGAGCAACCCTACCGCCAGCCTCAGCCCCTTAGGCTCAACGATACTATCCAAGAAATCGGCCCACAGAAATCTGTACTACTCTTGTCGGCCGGCTATGCGGCTTACCTGAACAGCGCCACCACAACGGCACGAGATGCTGGTTTTAAGCCAGCCACTTCGGTCATTGATCTATCTGGTCAGTCACCCGGGATACTGTTTGCATTGGGGGCAAAAAGTATCGGACAGCCTTGGACTTTAGGAGGTTACCCGGGTAGCCTACTTTTTTTGAAAGCCGGATTAAGCCGCTTTTCATGTGAAGAAATTGCAGCAGCTTGGGTGCTTTTTGAGCCCGATGGTCCGGACAGTATTTCTGCCGAACTTATGCCTAGCTTGGGAGCAGAATTTCCAGAAGGATACAAGCGAGTCGGGACTTGGCATACAGCGAAAGGTGCCGGCGGTTACGCTGCCAGTCGTATTCAAGAGTTGTACAAACCCATTAAGTCGCAGGAAACGCTGATGGCCTGTGAAATGCTGCGATCAAAGATTACAAGATGAGTAAAGTTGTAATTATGAAATCAAACTGATACCGATAGTTGTCGTATTTCTAAAGAAAGGCTGAGATTTTGCGCAGTTCTTTGTACAGTGTCGTCATCCCCGTTTATAACAGCGCAAGAATCGTCGCAAGCACGGTGTCGCAGGCGCGCGAGTTTTTCCTCGCGCACGGGCTGCGGTTCGAGATAGTGCTGGTCAATGATGGCAGTCCGGACGCAAGTTGGGAGGTGATCTCGGGGCTGGCGCGGCAATATCCCGAAATCGTCGCCATCGACCTGCTGAAGAACTACGGGCAGCACCATGCCAACCTGTGCGGGTTCCGCGAGGCGAAGGGGGACTACATCATCACCATGGATGATGACCTGCAGAACTCGCCGGAAGAGATCGCCAAGCTAATCGAGACGGCGCAACGAGGGTATGACCTCGTGCTTGGCCGTTTCGAGATCAAGCAGCACTCCTTTGTACGCCGACTTGGTAGCCGCTTCGTCGGCTGGCTCAACCGCAAGGTGTTCGAGGTGAAGGGGGATCTGGTGTTGAGCAACTTTCGCATCGTCCGGCGCGATGTAGTGGATCGCGTTTGTCAAGACAGGTCGTTTGGTCCCTACATCCCCGGGCTGGTGCTGAAATATTCCGCGCGGCGCTGTAATGTACTGGTGAATCATTTGCCGCGTGCCGAGGGCAAGAGCAACTACACCTGGCGCAAGATACTGCGGCTGGTTGCTACTATCCTGTTCAACCATTCATCCATCCCGCTCAGGTATGGCGCTGCGTTCGGCTTCGTGGTCGCGGGCGGTAGTTTCCTATTGAGCCTGTATTTCCTGCTGGAAGCGATGATTAGCGGCGCCAAGGCACCGGGCTGGGCTTCGCTGGTTGTGCTGTTGTCGTTCTTCAACGGTGTGCTTATCCTGTTGTTGAGCGTGATCGGCGAATACCTGATCCGCATCCTGCGCGAGATCGGCACGCAGCGCAGCTATGAGGTCAGAGAGGTCGTGCGTTGATGAATAACCTGTTCATCGTCGGCGCGCAGCGTTCCGGTTCGACCTATCTCTATCAGGCGCTTGACAGCCATCCGCAGGTAAGCATGATCCATCCCGTGCGCCCGGAGCCGAAGTTCTTCATGAAAGAGCAACTGATTGCGCAGGGGAAAGAACATTATGAACAGACCTATTTTGCCGACCGCAAGCCGGAAACGCGCTATCTGGGGGAAAAGAGCACCTCCTACATCGAAAGCCCCGAAGCGGCGCACCGGATAAGGGCGTTCTATCCCGATGCGCGTATCCTGATGATATTGCGTGACCCGGTGCTGCGCGCCTATTCCAACTACCGCTTCAGCGTGGCGCACAAGCTGGAACCGCTGAACTTTGCCGGGGCGCTGGCAGCTGAACCGGGGCGCCTGCAAAGTGCGGCCTTCAACACCTCGGTGACGCCCTATGCGTACCGCCAGCGTGGACACTACATCGACTATATCGAGTCGTATCTCGAAGTGTTTGACGCGAGCCAGCTCTGTGTCCTCATCTTCGAAGAATTCGTGAACAACCTGGCGAGTGTGCAGCGGCTGTATCGCTGGCTGGAGATAGAACAGGATTTCGTACCGCCCTCGCTCGATGAAGTGTTCAATCCCGCCGCTGTGGAGAAGAAAGAACAGGATGCGGCATTCCGCGATCTGGCCCTAGGTTATCGGGACCCCATCGCGCGGCTGGAATGTTTCCTCGGGCGCAGGATAGAAGCTTGGCATGCGCATCACCAGACGATTCTTTCCGGTGCCACAGTGTGAAGATGGTCCTGAAACTGGCGGTCAGCATCGGGTTGCTCATCCTTGCTGTCAGAATGCTGGACGTGGAGACCATGTTCGGCATGTTGCGACAGGGTTCGGTAGGCGCATTCGCCCTTGCCATTGCGTTCAATCTCCTGGCCTTTGCTGTCATGGGACTCAGATGGCATGGCCTAGCGGCACCGAAGCTGGGGCATTCCCTCCAATCCCAACTCGCGGTGTATTACAAGGCAGCCTTCCTCAATACTTTCACGCCGGCCAATCTCGGGGGCGATGCCTATCGCCTGATGGTGCTGAAAGGCGGAGCGGCCCCGGCGGGCGAATTGCTCAAGCTGCTATTGCGGGAACGCATCCTGGGACTTTACGGTTATGTGCTCGTGTTCGTTGCAGCCTATGGCCTGATCGTGATGTTCCTGGATGGCGGGACGGCCTCGGCAGGCAATCCTTATCTGTACGGGTTGGCGGTGGCGGCAGCGATGTTCGCGCTGCCTTTTCTGGTACGTCCACTGGGCGGGCGGATGACGATGGCCGTGCGCGGCATCATCGGCAAGGACCGCGTGCCGGGGCTGGAAGGATGGACGGAGGCACTGGCGGGGCTGTTGTCACCCAGGGGCACGCTGTGGCTGATGTCGCTCACTTTCCTCGGCATCCTCTTGTGGGTGCTGTCCATCCAGGTCATTGCTGCTGGATTCGGTCTGGTCGTACCGGCATTGCACTTGGCGGTGGTCGCGACACTGGTAGAACTAATCCGGCTGGCTCCCGTCACCGTTCAGGGGATCGGACTGCGCGAAGGGGCGTTCGCCTATCTGCTTTCGTTCTTTGGGCATAACTCGGAACAATGCTATGTGGTCGGCCTGGCAGCCTATCTGGCCTTGAGCGTATCCATCGTGTTGTGCGGGCCGATCGGTCAGGCGATGACATGGCACGATGCAAAGAAGGAGGCTGAATGAAAGGTGTGACGCTGTACTCGGGACTGTCTCAGTTCTACTTTCGGCATCTGCTGCGGCAGATCGCCAGGGTCGGACGGCTGGAACGGCCAGGCATCACCATCCTTGACTTCGGCTGCGGACGCGGAGAACTGAAGCGCCTACTAGGTGCGGAAAAGGTGGTGGGATATGACATCATCCCGGAATTGAGCGATGTCCCCGACTGGCGAGCAGTGGATTTCGACGTGCTGGTCGCCAACGAGGTATTCTACAGTTTGAGCGAAGAGACGCTGGAATCGTTGTTGCGTGAACTAAAGCAGAAGAGCCCGGCGCTGGAACTGGTGGTCGGCATCAGCCGCCAAGGGCTGCTCAACAACATCGGCAAATATCTCCTCGGCAGGCCGGATGCGCATTCGGCTTCACGACTTACAC